>ONIU01000087.1 GCA_900317935.1 uncultured bacterium | reverse complement strand
GTAAAAGTTCTTGATAATGCTTTTGGCATAGCTTACCCTAATCTTAGAGACTTCTTAAGATTTGAACTTAAGAACAACTGGGTTGATTCTGAACCAAGAGCAGGTAAAAGACCTGGCGCTTTCTGCGAAACTTCTTTTAAAATTGGTGAATCAAGAGTATTCATGAGTTTTACCGGAAGCTTAAACGATATATCAACTCTCGCCCACGAAACTGGTCATGCTTTCCACAGTGAAGTCATGAAAAATATGGTTCCATACAGCCAGAAATACCCAATGACTCTTGCTGAAACAGCTTCAACTTTCGCAGAAAAAATATTAGCTGACGGCATATTAAAAGACCCCAAATCTTCTGATGCTCTGAAACTCAGTGTATTAACAAATTCCATCAATGATACCATTTCTTACATGCTTGATATTCCAATACGCTTCAAATTTGAAAAAGCTTTCCATGAAGAAAGACAAAACGGAGAAGTCAGTGTCAGCAGGCTGAAAGAAATCATGTCTGAAACAATGCGCAATACATTTGGAGAAATGATGGATAAAGGCGGAGAAAACCCATATTACTGGGCTTCTAAGCTTCATTTCTACGCAACAGACGTAACCTTCTATAATTTCCCCTATACTTTCGGCTACCTGCTTAGCTGTGGTTTAATGAGCATGTTCAAAGAAGAAGGAGCAAAGTTCCTTCCAAAATATGAAGCTTTCTTGAAATTCACTGGCGATGAAATGGCCCACAAGGTTGCGAAAAAGACTTTGAAAATCGATCTTGAAAAGAAAGATTTCTGGGTTAAGGCAATTATGGGCCACGAAAGCGATCTGAAGCAATTCGAAAAACTGGTAAAGAAAGTTCTGAAATAAAAAAAATATCTCTATATAAGTATGGCAAATAACTTAACAATTGCACCTGGAACCATTATCAATAACAATATGATTATTGAAGAAATTGGTTCGGGCGGAATGGGCGCGGTATATAAAGCCTATGACGAGGCTCTTTCAAGATTTACCGCAATCAAGATTATGCATCAGGCTTCTGACAAAACCAATGAGCTTGGAATTGCCAGATTCCAACGAGAAGCCTCTGCTATTGCAAATCTTGACCATTCCGGTATTGTTAAGATTTATTCTTACGGCGAATATGAAAACCGCCCATATTTTGTAATGGAATATGTCAGCGGATGGTCTATTAAGGATTTTGTGACACGCTGTCATTATATAAGAGAGTGCGGTGAAACCTTCGAGGACCTGAAAATGTCAGGTTATGTAAAAGAAGGCGATGAAGACACCCCATATTTCCTTTGTGACCACGCCAAAGACCCGATTAAAGATAAGGAATATCCGAAAAAGGTTCGCAAACTGATGCAGTCTGCAGCTTCGGCTCTTGCTGCTGCTCATCAGCAAGGCATCATACATAGAGACATAAAATCGTCTAATCTGCTGATTGCCGATGACACTCACTTAAAGCTTATTGACTTCGGCTTGGTTAAACAAGATGGAGACGGTGAAAACGAACTAACTCAGACTGATTTGTTTATGGGCACTTTAAAATATGCTGCTCCAGAACAATTAATGGGAAAAAGAGGTATGGTTTCCTTTGAATCCGACGTTTACAGCCTTGGCGTTGTAATGTATGAATTAGCAACTCTTTCTCACCCAATTCAAGCTGAAGATCCTGCAGCTATCGTTACCGCCATTACACAGAATAAAATCAAACGCCCAAGATTAATTAATCCTAATATCAGCACTGATTTTGAAAAAATAATAATGAAATGCCTTGCAAAAGAGCCTTCAAAGCGTTACACAAACGCAGGCGAACTTGCAGTTGCACTTCAACAGGAAGGGGAATCACAGTCTTGGTTTGCCGGGTTTACTGAAATGTTGAAAGGTTGGTTCTTTAGTGAACCAAAGTCCAAAACAGTTAATAAACCAAAAGTCAGACCAAAACCCAAAGCTCCAAGACTTTCAACCAATCCAAGCGAATTAACTGGCAATCTGCCTTTAACTCCATCTCAACTATTCTTAAAATCTGCGAGAAAAAATCTATATCGTAATTTCGCTATTGCCGATGCAATGGAAGATTTAAAGCAGTCTTATGAAATAGACCCGGCAAATGTTGATACTCTGTTTCTAATTTCATTTGCTCTTCTTACTGCGTCTGACATATCAAGCATAAAACATTACATAGACACAACAGAGCCTTTATTAGATGCTAACGATGAATATATCATCAGCAAATTCAATCTAATAAAAACAGTTTTCCTGAATAGAGATTACGAAGAAGGATTGCAACAGTCTAAGCGACTGCACGTTGTTTATCCTGACGATTACGATATTTTCTTTATGATTTTCTTCTGTTTGGAATCATTAGGCGATTATAAGGAAGCAATAGCAGTTTCAACAGAAATAAAGAAGCTTGGCAAGAAAAACAATATTGTAGCAGTTGCCCAAAGCGAATGTTATTTCTCTATAATGGATTTCGACAATGCAATAAAGGTCCTTCAAGACAGAATTGCGGAATTTCCCAGACTGTACAATCTTCACGTTAAGATTTTTCAGGCGCTGATGCTGAGCGGTCGCTATAAAGAAGCTCTGGCCAAAACAAGTGATATCATAAAAAAAGACCCTTCGAACATGCTGATGCATGTTAATCATGCTAGAGCGCAGATTTTCAACGATGATTTAAAAGGCGCTTACAACACAATGCGAAAAGTTGTAGGAATGCCCGGCGACGATATGCTCAGAGCAATCAGCTACTGCTGCTTATACAAACTAGCAATTTTACTTGGGAAAGAAGACCCTGAAAAATACTTGAAACAAGCAAGAAACATTCGACCGACTATTTATTTCCCAACAAATGATGAATTAGTTAAAAAGGTTGAATCAGAGCAGATGAAAGGCATCGATGAAGAAGTCGGTCACCCTGTATGGTTCCCTGTCGTCAGATATTACGCACACAGAATCTGCGTTGATACTCTCGCTCCGAAATCTTTTACCATCGGCAATTATGGCTGCACTTCATTCTTTGTTATAGACGAAAACGGAGAATATTCTCACAACAACATTTTCAGCAATATGAATGTATATGATGTTGATGAAAGATTCTCTCAGTTGTGGCTGCCAGAAATCGCTCAATCACCTTTTATTGATGAAAAAGGAAATATCCTTAAAGCCTCGTTCCATGCTGTAACAGAAGAAGGCAGCGGTGTCGTAACAATAACTCATGACGACCCATGGGAAGCTCGCTCTGCAAAATTCATCTATTGCCGCTACACCAACGGTCACTTAAAAGGCGAAGATAAAAAGACTTTTATTATTCCTTCGCTCCCACAGCCAGCCTGCTTATCTCAAGCTTTTGTTATAATTATTCCCAAACCCTTAGAAGTGGAAAGCATCAGCAAAACCCCTGATGAACAGATAGATTTTCTCGGTTTCACCGTTCTCTGCTTCTATGAATTTCTATATGCCGGCGAAATATTCAAAGTTCAGGTTCATTTGAAATAGAACCTGTTAAAGCAAGAGTTATCAACACAACGTCAAAGCTATGCTTAGTTGAATTTAAAATGATTTTGAATTCTTGAGGCCATTTCCTAATATAGCACTTGCAACATGACAAGCATCTTTATATAGTAGGTCCAAATTTAATATCTTATTACTCTTCGGCGACAGTTAGGATGGGGGCTGACCAGAAACCGCTGATTGCTGCTTCGTGAGGAATATAGATTCTCAATAAAAGATGGAAAGACTTATTGGTTGGTGTGGGAATTGTACCAGAAGCAACCGATGCAGAAGATGAAGCCGCAGGTTGCAGGAAAACATCTGTATAGCCTGATTCATTCGCTTCTAATTCTGTTAAATCATTGATAGAAAATACAGTATTATCTTTTTCAGTAACAAAGTGATTGTTAGCATCATACAGAGTCAGAGACCAGAAACCATTTTCTTTTATTGGTGGGAATTTTCTGAATCTGAGCCTGTATTTATAGTTTCCATACAGGTTTTTGCCTTCATCATCTTTGGTTGTAAAATAAACCAAGCAAGTTGAGTTGGGTTCAGCACAAAGATAATTCATTGCGCAAAAAGCTCTATAATCGTATTCTTTGCCGAAATTTGCGATATTATCAGTATAAAAGTTCCATTTTCCTGAATCGTGATTTGAAGTTCTAAACAAATACTGTTGAGAATTAGAAGCCCATTCGTTGTACATGCACTGGTCTTTCATGCTTTCAAAGTATCGGTAGCCGTTTTCCCCTAAAATAGAAGCTTTGAAAGTCAGCCCAGGGCCAACACCGATTCTTTTCATTCTGCTGACAACTTCAGCATCTGTAGCCTTCGGCGGATTTTTAATCATTAGCTCATTAGCCAGATTAAAGTATTCATCGGAAGTTAGAGACCTAAGTTTGGTCAAGGGAACAAACTCATTGGGGTCGTAATAAGTTTTAACCGGCTGAGGTTTGCCCTTCTGATAGAGGTCTAATTCTTTTGCCTGAATCTGAGCCTGAATTGCCTTAACATTTTCCAGGTCTTCTTCTCCGAAACACCTGATTCTGCCAACGAGCCAGGCCATATTGGTCGGAACCTTAATCTGGGTCATACCGGTTGGAACTTTTCCCTTGAAAAAGGGGCCGGTAATCAAGTATTTCTGGGCATTGGAAGAAGTGCCTCTTCCCATTGTCATAACACAGTTTGTATAGCCATCGTAAAGTTCAAATATGCAGAAGCGGTCTGGGTTTGGTTTTGTAAATACAACAGCATCTTTTCCCAAATCCAAGAAAGCTTGAGAGCAGACTATGTCAAGATTAGCGTGAAAAGCCTCGCCATAATTCACATCTGCAATAGCTTCGGCGTGACTGAACTGGTTTATAGGCGCTGCGATTGGTGTAGGCCACATGGCATTGGTGAAGCGAACCTTGTTATAGTGCATATAAACAAGCGGAAACGTGAAAGTAAAAGCTTCTTTCACGTATTCTAGCCTTGTAACATCGTCTAATGGCGTATCATAATGTTTGGAGCCACTGCTTCCGCCGCAGCCGCATGCTGAGCAGATTATTACCAGTTATTACCAGTATTGTTAATATGCCTATATATTTTCTAACAAGTTTCATTTTATGCCTCAGTATGACAAAAAAACGACGCTTCTATATCACAAAGAACTGCCCCCACGTAGGTGGGGGAAGTGTCACGCAGTGACAAAAGGGGTCTTCTTCTTAGCCAATAGTCTTCGGACTCAACGTTCTACTGCTTTATAAGCTAATCAAAAATCCCCTAGTCCCTGATTGCTACGCAATCAGCCCCCTCAGTCTTTGGCTTCGCCAAATCCAGCTCCCCCACCATTCGTGGGGGAGCATCATAAAGACTAAGCTTCAACTCCGCAGAGATAGCCATGCAGAGAAAGATTAACAGCAATGTTGTCACCAACATTGGGTAAAGGTGAATCACCTAAGCTCTTTTCTGTCAGATACATCTTCAGAGGTATATCTTCGCCATCAGGTGAAAAGCCCAAAACAACTGTTAAACCCCAAACCTTCTGACCATTAACATTTTCACTGTATTCTTCAATTTCTCGAACAACAGTATTCAGATTGTATTTTTCGCTTTTAACCGCATTATCTGCTGATTCCAAGGAAATCAAATCTTCATTTTCTATTATTTCAACAGAATGAGCCAGACCTGTTAAAACGAACTTATATTCGCCATCTGGCTTGTATAAAGCCTTGTTGTCTAAATAATTGATATCGAAGAATGTCAGAACCAGATTTTCTTCTTCATCAACGAAGGCTTCTAGCTGACCTTCAAAAGCATAATCAGGGTCTGCCTGCATTACAGACAATATTCTGCAAGGGTATTCATAGCCATCTTTAATAAACGGGAAAATTGCTTCTATAGACTTATTTTTTGAATTAGCTTCCTTTGAGACAATCAAAGATAAGCCAGCTTTATTTCCTGGGAAAACAAATAACTTAGTCTGCAAACCATTATTGTCTTCAGCATTCCCACTTTCGTGCTCTGAACCATAAGTCTGTCCCTTTTTCCCTTTTTTCATCAAATCAACAAGGAAATTGTAAGTCTGCTTTTGAGCATCATTAGAAACATCTACCCCATCATAAATAACAGATTCAATATTATCTACAAATTCTTCATCATAAAAAGCGGTCATTTCTTCATAATGAGAATCCGGGTTAAATTCAGGGTTAACAACTTCATCCTGTTCATTATATTGCAACACTTTCACAAACCCATTATCAGAGCCTTGCATTGTCTTCCTCCATTTATTTAATAGCTTTATTATATCAGAATTGCGAATTTTGTACAGCATTTTATTTATATTCTTGGTTATTGCTTGCTGATTGGTTTTAACTTGCTTATAAAACAGAGACTGTTTATAATATAAGTAAGGAGAGCGGTATATGGGAAATAAAGACAACGCAACTAAAAACTTTATTGAAAAGAATCGTATTTTTGCCGACGTTTTTAACTTCTTTATATACGATGGTGAACAGGTTATAAAACCAGATACTTTGCAACCGCTTGATACTACTGAAATTATTCTAAATCAAAAACTCCCCATTAATAAGAATTCTTTAAAAAAATACAGAGATATCATAAAACAATGGGCAATAAAACGAGATGACAAAGCAACTTATGTTCTGCTTGCAGTAGAAAACCAGTCCGATATTAATTATGCAATGCCTGTTAGAACAATGCTTTATGATGCGTTACGATATTCCAATCAAATAGAAAATATAGCTAATGAGAACATAAAAAACAAAAAGCTGAAATCCAGCAATGAGTTTCTTTCTGGACTATTAAAAACTGATAAGATTATGCCAATAATGACTGTTATTATTAATTTCAGCGGAAAGATATGGAATGCTCCAAAAACATTAAAGCAGATGTTCCATGATTTTGATAAAAGATTTCTTAAATTTATAAAAGACTATGAAATCAATTTGATTGATCCTGTTGCTATTGGAAAAGATAACTTCGATAAATTTATTACAGAATTAAGGGAAGTTCTGTTATACATAAAGTATTCAAAAGATAAGGTTAATCTTTACAATGTTGTTAAGAACGACAAAGGCTTTGAGTCTGTTCCTAACGAAGCGGTATCGTTAATCAACACTTTGACTGGCTCAAATTTGGAAATTAACGAAATGAAGGAGGAAAGTAATATGTGTGAAGCGATAGAAGGAATAAAAGAAGACGGCAGAAAAGAAGGGGAATTTAAAGCTTTATTCAGATTAATTGAAGAAGGAATTATTACCATCAAACAAGCTGCAAAAAGCTTAAAAATTTCAGAAAAAGCCTTTAAGAAGCAACTATCTGAATATGGATATATAATCTAAGATATTAGATACATTTGAAAATGAAGCAAAATTATCGCTATGAACAAACAAAAGAAGTAATACACATACAAAGTGATAAACGGTATTAAAGAAGGCAAAATAAAGGATTTTTGGTTAAAGGGTAAGAACCAATTGCCTCAACACAAAAAAGTATTCAAATTCCGAGTTTTCTGACAAGCTATTTCAAACAGAACGCTTTTTAGAGGTTCAATACCTGAGCCACTTTTTAAGAAATTATCACGTTTTTTGAGCAAAGTTTTTCTTTTTACAGCAAAGAATCTATGATATCATTTAGTAGTAATTAATATAGTTAATGGCATAAAAAGCTGAAAATCTAATAAAGTAGCGTCTTCTAGACGCTTTAGAGATAGTTATCTATCCCTAGGGCGTTTTCAACGCCCTAGGTTATTGATGTAACGACTTCCATTCGCATAATAATTTTCAATTTTATGTCATATGAAATAAAAAAGGCAAAAAAAGCATGAAAAAAACTATAACTTATATCTTGATGATTATAGCCCTTTTCATACTTATCTATTTTTCTATTAATATGGGCAATTACAATGTTCCTGCCAACAAGATCATCAGAATACTCTATTCTTTTGTAACAGGCTCAGAAACACCTTCTGACATTACAAATTACGAAAAGATAATAGTGCTAGACCTTCGTATGCCAAGAATCATAATGGTTTTACTGGTTGGAGCAGGTCTAGCAGTTTGCGGTGCTGCTTCTCAAGGCATATTCAGGAATCCGCTGGTCAGTCCTTTCATATTGGGCGTTTCTTCCGGAGCCTCTCTTGGAGCTGCTATAGCGATAGTATATTTTGCTCAAAAGCATCCACATTCTGTAGATATCTGTGCGGGAATAGGAGGTGCAATTGCGGTTACCTTAGCCTTTCTTACAGCAAGGAAACCTGATGGCTCAGTTCCAAGATTATCATTGGTCTTAGCTGGCACAATTATATCTTCGTTATTCGGCTCTTTGACAGGAATAATGAAATATGTTGCAGATACAGAAACTCAGCTTCCTGCGATTACATTCTGGATGATGGGAAGTTTCGGCAATGTTGGCTGGAAAACGCTAGATGTCTTTACCTGGATAATACCAATCAACATCATACTTATGATTATATTTGCCTGGCAGCTTAATGTTCTTTCTTTGGGCGATAAAGAAGCCTCTCTACTAGGCATGGATATAAAAAAATGGAAACTGATTTATATTTATTTTATTGTTTCTACTGTTGGAATCTGCGTTGCGAGAACAGGGGTCATAGGCTGGGTAGGTCTTGTAATTCCACATATCGGCCGAGCTATCGTTGGGCCTAATCACCGCTCGCTTCTTCCAATGTCAGCATTAATCGGTGCAACCTTCATGCTTATCTCTGACAATATTTCAAGAGTTGCGACTACTGGCGAAATTCCTGTAGGCATAATTACTGCAATAATCGGAACTCCCTTCTTCATTTACTATCTGCGCAAGAAAGAAACTTCAGTATGGAACTAAGCAAGAACGAAACAATATTATCGGTTGAAAACCTGCATTTTTCCTATTCTTCAAATAGAGATGAAGTTCTAAGAGGCGTTAACTGCGACATTAAAAAGGGAGAAAGAGTTGCAATTCTTGGCTCTAACGGCGCTGGCAAATCTACTTTTTTCAGTCTGATTACAGGTATTTTGAATGGTTATACCGGTTCTATCAAATTGAACGGTCATGAAATTCAAGATTTAGACCGCATGCAGATAGCCGAAAGCATTTCCTTTGTGCCTCAGAAACACGAACCCCTATTCCCGTTCAGCGTAAAAGATTTTATTATGATGGGAAGATACTCTAAAATTGGGGCTCTCGGCAACCCGACAGAAAAAGACACTGAAGCAGTAATGCGGGCCGCAGAAGAAACCGGTGCAATCAAATACATAGATCGCCCTTACAGTGAGCTTTCTGGCGGTGAAATTCAGTTAGCTATTATTGCTAGAGCTCTGGCTCAGGAAACTGATATTCTTATTCTTGATGAGCCCAACAATCATCTTGATTTTAAGAATCAATTCACGATTTTCAATCTTATCTGCGATATCTCTAAAAAGCGGAACGTCACGCTTATAATGTCTCTGCACAACCCTAACGACGTTATTCTTTTTGCTGAAAGAGCCATTGTTTTCAACAATGGCGTTGTTGCTGCTGACGGAGCCGTTTCTAAGATATTAGATACTAAGCTTCTTTCAGAAGTTTTTGGAGTAAACGCGGTATGCCTTGAGGAAGGTGGTTACAAAGCCTTTTTGCCACAAAGCCTTAAAGATTAGCCAAGCAAAGCTTGGCTAATCTTTAAGGGAGAAGTGAGTGCCATCGAAGAAGCTCCCCCACGAATGGTGGGGGAGCTGGATTTGGCGTTAGCCAAAGACTGAGGGGGCTGCAATGCGTAGCATTGCGGAAGAAGGGGGAGCAAAGCGAAGCTTTGCGTTGCTGTGATGGAGGTCAATTCTTCTAAAGCCTCCACTCGAGGTTTCTTAATGAAGATGCTGCCCCGCTTTGCGGGGAAGCTGGCGAGCGATAGCTCGACTGAAGGGGGAGCAAAGCGAAGCTTTGCGTTATCGGAAGGGTGACCTAACAAGAGTAAACTTATGTTTATTGTTCTAACTCATTGAATTAAACACTAAACAAAATTTATCACTGGTTCGGTCACCACCCCTTTAATTCCCCTCCTCAAGGAGGGGCTTTAGGAAACATTAATCATAGCAATAGTAAAGTAACGCTACCAAATTCTGGGAGAGCATATTGAGTGATAAAAGAAGGAATAGCATATGAAAATAATAAGAAATGTGATTATAATACTAGCTTTGCTTCTAGCTGTAAGCGCTGAAGCAGCAGAAAGAGTCGTTGTCACTTTTCCCCAAAGCTTTGGTCTGATATACATTATGGGCTTAAGCAATAAAATTGTAGGAATGCCGACCCAGAAACTTCATATAAAAAACGGCAAGCTTAGCCCATTCTATCAGCATTATTCCCCTAACCTTGCAAAAGCAACAGATATAGGCTTTACTGGCGCCGTAAACCTAGAAACCCTTTTAAGCCTTAATCCAGACTTGGTTATTTCTTCTGCAAATGTTTCTTCTTCTCAAGAAAACACAAAATTCCTAAGATCAAAAGGAATCAAAGTTCTTGAAATAATGGGCGGTTCAGGTTCTGTTAAAAACTGGCTTGAAATGGTTAAAAGGGCCTGCGATGAAGCTGGAGTTCCTGATCGTGCAGAAACCTACATCAAAATCTGGGAAAAAAACCTGACTTTTGTAAACGAACGTTTATCCAAAATACCTGCTGACAAGCGTGTAAAAGTTACACTTATTAATTCAAATGGCGGGGAAATAACTGTTCGCGGATCTAGAAGCAAATTCTGCATTGACTTGATTAAACATGCCGGCGGTATTGTTATGGAAGGCGACAAAGACCCTCAGGATTCTGCTGCCTGCGCTGAACTTGTTTTTAAATTCGACCCCGATGTTATTATTGATGATTACTCTAACACAGGCAATTGCCCTGATTGGATAGAACATTTGAGAGCTATCAAAAATGGAAGAGTTTATCCGATTCCCTATGATGACAAAGATGCCTGGATAACAATCTGGACATTCAACGCATATTCGCCATTGGGTCTTTTATGGTTGGCAAAGAACTTCTACCCTGAAGAATTCGCAGACTTAGACCTTGATAAGGCCCAGGATGAGTTTTGCGTCACTGTATTTGGCAGCAATTTTAAGAAGAAGTAGAGGCTTTCAGCCTCGTGGTTGGTAGTTGGTGATTAGTGTTTGGTGGTAATTCTTCTAAAGCCTCCAATTTAAGTTTCTTCCTGAAGATACTACCCCAATGCGATGAAGCTATTAGTGGCGCTTCTTTAAGATCTTCCCCCAAAGCGAAGCTGTTGTGGATTCTCTCGATGATGCTCCCCCACGAATGGTGGGGGAGCTGGATTTTGCGTAGCAAAAGACTGAGGGGGCTGCATTGCGAAGCAATGCGGTAGAAGGGGTTGATTGAGTAGCAATCAAAAAAACCTCCTCTTTTGCAAGCATTAGCTAAAACTGAGAATTATTTTTCATAAAAGGAGCTATATTAACGTGAATTATTCCGTTTCTATTTTGAATCAAGTCATTTCTTGTCATAATATATTTGGGATAATTATCTTTTATTTGTTCTAGAGGTTTGTATTCACGGTTTTCTGTTTCAATACTGCTTAAAATAGTCATAGCAACTTGGACATAAAAATATTGCTGTTCGTTATTTCTTAGAATAAAGTCACATTCAAGTTTTCCTATACGTCCAACACTAACAGAATAACCTTTGGCTCTAGAATAAATATAAACGATGTTTTCCAAAACAGGTCCGTAATTAATTCTGTTATCTGTATTGGTTGAGAAATAAAAACTCAGGTCTGCTAAATAATATTTTTGCTCACCAGAAATCGATTTTCTTGATTTTAAATCGAATCTTTCACATTTAAGAAGTATTTTTGAATCAATTAAAATCTGTATATATCGATTAAGAGTTTCTCGTTTTATATTAATTCCTTTTTTATGCAAATCTTCTATAATATTGTTTAGACTAGTAGTTGCACCAAAATTATTAAATATATATTTTTGAACGGTCTCAAAAACAGAAATGTTACGAATTTTCATTCTGTTTTTAATATCTTTTTTCATTATTTCTTCAATAATTCCTTGAGTATAAGTTCTTTTATCTTCAAGGCTTTCTATTTGTAAGCTTTTTGGGAAACCGCCTTCTTTTATATATTTTTCAAATTCAATATTCACATCAGAATCAACCTGCTTACCCAAAAATTCTTTCATTCCTAGATATTCATCAAAAGTAAGTGGATATATTTCAAATTCAAGATATCTTCCTGTTAGCTTAGTAACAAGTTCTCCACTTAATAGGTATGAATTTGAACCTGTGATGAAAATTGAAAAATCTTCATTTTCTCTAAAGCTGTTAATTACTTCTTCGAAACCAGTCACATTTTGTATTTCATCTATAAATAAATATTTTATTCTCTTGGAAACGCATATTTCGTCTATTAATTTCTCTAACTGTTCAGCATTCTTTATGTTTTTATAACCTCTTTTATCAAGATTTATATAAAAGATATTTTCAGATGAAATTCCTGATTCTTTCAATTCATCTGCTATTGTTTGCATTAGACATGATTTCCCGCAACGTCTGACTCCTGAAATAACTTTAATTAATTCGGTATCATGATAGAATCCTCTGATTTTTTTCAGGTAATTCTCTCTTTTATATAGTTTCATTAATATTTCTCCTTAGAAATATTATAAAGATTTTTTCGTTATTTGCAAGTTAAGGGGGTAAATTTTAATAAAAACATAAAATTTACCCCCTTAACTATGTTTTAAGATAAGAGCATTTTCTATCCCGATTCATTATATATTATTAATTTGGCTTATAAATACTAACAACGTTGTAATTCAAAACTTCATTGTTGTAGAAGTTAAATAATTAATTACATTTTTATTGTTTGAAACAATTCTCTTAAATACCCTCTTTTTTAAAGAGGGATGTCAGGCAAAGCCTGACAGGAAGATTTTTAATAACATATAGTCTTCGGACTCAACTTTCTATTGCTTAATAAACTTCTCAAAAATCCCCCAGTCTACTTCGTAGACATCCCCCTTTAACAAAGGGGGCTTTAAAGAATTGCACTCAATCATCGATTACTCGTAATAGATGGTTATATCACTTACTTTACTTTTGCTAAAACATACCCCTTATCTCTAAACTCTTATCTCTAATCTCTCTAAATAAAGAGACCGCGGAGGAGAATAAGGTTGAGCAAACAACTGTCCGCTTTACTTATGAAATGGATAGCCACGGTTCTTTCAGAAACCTCGCGATGACGATTACAGCAAAGCTGTTTTTTAATTCGCTTTCGCTAAACAAGGTTTACTCTAGCTCGGTCACCACTCCGTCTACGCAATGCTTTGCATTGCTCCCCCTTCAGTCACTACGTGACAGCTTCCCCCACCGTTCGTGGTGGAGCTTCATCTGCTCGCGATGACAATTACAGCAAAGCTTATTTTTAATACGCTATCGCTAAACAAGGTTTACTCTAGTTCGGTCACCACTCCGTCTACGCAATGCTTTGCATTGCTCCCCCTTTCGTCTGCCTTTGGCAGCCACTTCCCCCGGCAATACCGGGGGAAGACCTTCTTATTTCCATCACTCATCACCAATCATCCTTATCTCTAAGTTCTTTTACTTGTAATGGCTTTTAGGAAGGGGCCGACAAACTTCTCAAATATTCTGAACATTCCGCTTGGCACACCGGGCAGAGCAAATATCGGCTTACCCTTGTATTCAGAATAAAAAACAGGTCTGAAATGACTTCCGTATTTTTGGAAAACAGATTCTATTCCCAACTTTTCGAACATGTTTCTAGTTGGGTCATGCCTTCCCATGGCGATTCCACCGCTGGTGACGACAACATCTGCAGCTTCCACCGCTTTAACAAATAAATTCTCTATGTTATCTCCAGTATCTTTTGCAATACCAAAATCAAGACAGTTTCCGCCATATTTTTCTATAAGCATAGATAACACCGTCGGGTTAGATGTTCTAACCTGCCAAGGTTCTGGTTTTTCCCAAGGCATAACTATTTCGTCGCCAGAGGTTATTATTGCTACAACCGGCTTTTTAAAAACTTCAACCATGAATGTTCCTGCAGAAACAATTTTACCAGCCAATTCTGGTTCAATTACAGCAAACTTTTCTGCGACTACTTCGCCAATTTTCATTTCAGAAGCTTTTAATCTTACAAAATCACCTGATTTAATTTCTGATTTAAAAATAACTTTATTTTTATCAGAGCTCAACTCTGCATTTTCAAACGGAACTACAGTATCTGCTCCTTTGGGTAAAACACCGCCAGTGGCTATATAAGCACATTCATTTTCTTTGATTGATTCAACACAATGCCCAGCATGGACTTCACCTTTTACTAATTTTAACTCTATAGGGTTTTCCAAACTGCAGTTTTCAACCGAAGAATCCTTCAAACAGAACCCATCTCTTGACGAAGTGTCATCGCCAGGAATATTGGTGTCAGAAACCACATCTGCCGCCAATATTCTATTATAAGCAGAAACCAAAGGAATAACCTCAGTTTTCGGCAAAAATTTCTTAGACGCTCTAAGGATATAGTCCAATGCTTCTTCGTTAGATAAAGTTGATTTGCTGCTTTTTTTTATCATGGTTGAATCTTTCTTGTTATTTGTAGATTTCTTATTATAACACAGTTTCTATAAGACCATAAAGTTGAATGTGATACGCTTCGCTGTGGGACACTTCGTTGTGAAATTTCTGGCTATGCCAGTGTTATTATTGTTTTTGGTAGTTGTAGTTTTTATTGTTTAAGACCCCTTTCGGCACTTCGTGCCACTTCCCCCAACAGCTTCGCTTTGGGGGCAGATCTTAAAGTTACTCCACCAATCACACTGCCAAGCTTTGGTTGGCAAAAATATGGTTGTGTACACAAAAGCTAAAAAATTTTAAAAATTCGTTAAAGAAATATCAACTCTTGCCGAAACTTTCGATGGATTTGTTTGCCTCCTTATTTTTTCGGGCCAGGGTAAGATAACCCTGGTTTCTTTGTTTTAGTAGGAAAGAAAAACCGAGATAATTCTAACGAATTATCTCGGTTTTTTAATCGCTTAAGCGATTAAATCAGTCACACTTGAGTTCCATGCCAAGAGTGATTACACGGCCGTCTTCGTAGAAATAGCCGTTTGCGCCGTTGGCATTATGATTGCCCAGAACATATTGAGACAATACTGCGTCTTTCTTATTCCCAACGTTGGCAATTTTCAGATATACAGCAAAATCTTTATTACACTGCTGTTTTATGTAGAAATTGCAGAGGGTCGATGAATCCAAAGTAGTAACGTTATTTCCTGGTCTAGCTTTTGTTTTCCCTTGATGAGACAGCGACAGAACTGCAGTAGTCTTTTCATGGCAATATTCCAAAGCCATAGTTGCTCTGTAATCAGGAACAGATTCCAAACGGACTTTCGTTGCTTTATCTTCAGCCTTCTTGAAGTTTGTATAGCTTAGAGCTAGATTAAAGCTATCACTCAATTTTCCCCTAGCACCTAATTCGTAACCTTGAATTTCAGCTTCATCAATATTAGTCGTTATTATATTATTGTCAGCCAAAACCACATTATTGCCATTTCTATCTCTGAACCACTGTCGACCAGCTAATCCCAATTCACCAGCAGTTTTATCAGCTACCATATCTTCTATATCATATTTATAACCAGTAAAATTTAAATTCCATTTATCGTTGATTTTATAACCTAATCTCACTTCATAGCTATTTGATTTTTCATTTTCAAGGTCAGGATTTCCATATCGACCACCTTTTCCACCCATATATAAATCCTGCAAAGTAGGAAGCTGGATAGTATGGCTATAACCTGCACCGATACTGAATTTATCATTTACATCATAGTTTGTGTTTATAGAATAGGAAGTAGCTCTTTCGCCTTCGTAATCTTCATCAGAACGAGCAACCAAATGAATATTCAATTTATCTGTTGCTCTTAAAGAATCTGCAATAAAGAAAGAGGTATTATCATGTTCCACATTCTGGAAATCTTTGGAAAGAGAATCGTGGCTATCAGTAACTTTCTGATTAACTACCCCTATATTAATATAGTTTTTATCGTTAGCCTTGAAGTTATACAAAGCTTCCCAAGTCTTCATATTAACATTGGTAAAACCGTCTTCATGACCAGGGTTCATGACTTGAGTGAAAGTTCCGTCAGTATAGTAAACATCACGAGAATAGTCATTATATCTGGCATATCTCAAAGTGAAATTAGATTCATTCCCAAAATCTTTAAACAAAGCATAGCTTCTTAAAGAAAGTTTCCAGGGGTCGAATCTTTCAAAATTTCCTCTCCATGCGTCACCACAAGTAATGCTCCCTTCATTATGCATTATTGTGGTTTTAAACAACCAACCGTGACTAAGCGCAATCTGGCCTTTATAGTAAAACATTAGGTTATCGCGGGAATTTTTATACCAGGAACCATCAGTAAAACGTCTTGTTCCATCGTATTTATCAGAAAAGACACCGATTAAATGTTGGTTATCGCCATCATCGAAGCCATACATTACATCAACATGTCGAGTTCCTTCGCCACCTGTTTCCATACCAAGAGTAAAGCCTTTGTGGCTTTTTCCAGAAGGGAGAACAAAGTTTACACTACCAGCAACTGAGTTTTGTCCATTTACCATAGCAGAGCCTGTGTTAGACAGGGTTATCTTAGACAATCTGCTTAAAGGGAATCCAGACAGCGGAGATGACCAGTTCCAAGGAGTATTTATAGTCATACCGTCAACGGTGACATTCGTATATCTGCTGCTCAAGCCTCTTATGCTTGGTGCGACAGTTGCACCGCCAAGTCCATCACCTAGTCTAATAGAGGAATTATACGAACGAATCATTTCTACCGGATTATGGGTCGGCATACTTTCAATCTGTTCAGAAGTTATTTCATCTTGAGGACGAGTAATAAGTGCCTGATAAGTAGCACGTTC
>ONIU01000251.1 GCA_900317935.1 uncultured bacterium | reverse complement strand
AAAATACCGAACTTTTCGTCTCTAACGTTAAAGCCATTGAAGAGAGCAGCCCAGATGAAGAGAACAAAGTAACCGGTAAGAAGCTTTTCTTCGCTGCCGAAGAAATCTAAGAACCATTTGCACTTCAAGAATATGAAACTTACTATAGTCAGCCAAAGCCCCATAACAATAATCTGAGTCATCATTGCATTGCTAACGATGTTTTCATCACGTTTTCTCGGTTTTTCGAGCATGTATTTTTCAAGAGCAGGTTCATTTCCAAGCATAATAGCACCAAGGCTATCCATAACCAGGTTAACGAAAAGCAGGTGAGTAACTTTTAATGGTTCTTCAATTCCGAAGAACGGAGCAATAGCACTGACGATAACTGCGCCAACATTGATTACAAGCTGGAACTTACAGAACTTGAGAATGTTGTTATAAATTGTTCTACCGTAAAGAATAGCGTCTTTAATAGACTTGAAGTTATCATCAAGAATAACAACTTCGCCAGCTTCCTTAGCAGCTTCAGTTCCGCTACCCATTGCAAAGCCAACGTCTGCACGCTTCAATGCTGGAGAGTCGTTAACACCATCGCCTGTCATACCGACAACGAGATTCATTTCCTGGCAGAGTCTTACCATTCTGGATTTATCTGTTGGAAGAGCACGGGCAATAACTCTGATATTCGGAATAATTGCCTTAACTTCGTCATCAGACATCTTATTCAAGTCTTCGGAAGTAAGAACTTTGTCTGTATCATTAACAAGCAAGCCAGCATCTTTTGCTATAGCCTGAGCAGTTTCTCTTCTGTCACCAGTAATCATAACAACCTGAATACCGGCTTTCATAACTTCCTGAATTGCTTCAGCGGCTTCTTTTCTGACATCGTCTCTAATAGCAACTAAGCCAACAAGAACAACGTCATCATTAATCTTGCTTTCTACCATTGGTTTTAAAGAATAACCAAAGGAAAGAACACGCATAGATTTTTCGGCTAATTCGTCAATCTTCTTGTTAATAGCAGCCAAATCAATGTCTTTTTCTTCACCATTTTCGTCTAAGTATTTCTTAGCACAGGCAAGAAGTCTTTCAGGAGCACCTTTATACAATACCTTGCCTTCACCAGCTAAGAATGCCTGGCTGAATTTATTAGCAGAGTTGAAAGGCTGAGATTCAGTAACTTTATATTTTTCTATGTTTCCAAGATTTTCGAAAACATCTCTTCCGACAAATTTAAGAAGAGCCTGATCGGTCATGTTACCACCGATTACATGGTCATCTTTATCAAACATAGACTGGGTATTTCTACCAATGATAAGGTCCATAAGACCTTTAAGCTTACTGCATTTTCGATAATCTTCCAAACTCATAGACTTGCCGGAACCAACGATAAAGTCAACAACTTCGAGTTTGCCTTTGGTAATAGTACCGGTTTTATCGCTGAATAGAATGTTCAAAGAACCAGCAGTTTCAATACCCTGATCTTTTCTAACAAGAACGTTATGATCAAGCATTTTACCGGTATTCTGCATAAGAACAAGAGAAATCATCAAGGGCAGACCTTCTGGAACAGCACAAACGATAATAACGATTGCAAGAGAAACAGCAGTAACAATCTGTTTGAAAATTCCAGCCCAGCCAAGAGTTAACCAACCAGTAAGCCAAGGAACATGCTCTAAAACATTGCCAGCTTCTTTTGCTTTAAGAACTAATGGCATATTGCCCATATAAACGTTATAAATCATATAAAGCAAAACGATAACAGCAGCGCCCCAATAACCAAAAGTAGAAATCTGATCAGCTAATTTGGCAAGTTTTACTTTTAATGGAGAATCAGGTGGTTCAACCATATCTTCAGCCATCTTGCCCATCATGGTCTTCAAACCGACCTTCTGAACATCTAAGACACCAGCGCCATCGAACAATACTACGCCTCTGAAAAGAGAGTGAGCATCAACAAAAGCATCACCAGTTATTTCATCAGGAATAGTCATTGCTTTTTCAGCAGCAGTCTTTTTACATTCTTCTGCTTCACCGTTAAGAGCGGAGTTGTCGACTTTCATTGAACCATCAACAAGAATACCATCAGCAGGGACTTTATCACCGGCCTGCAGATAAACCTTATCGCCAACAACGACATCATCAAAATTAATAACAGTAATTAAACCGTTTCTATAAACTTTACATTTGTCTTTTTCTGTTGATTCTTTTAATTCTCTGAACTTAGTATCGCTAGCAACACCAGTTTTTGCCTGAACAGTTGCAACTATAAGAACAGCAACAAAAGTACCTACAGGTTCAAACCATTCTGCCAATGGTTCACCGTCTATCTTAATAAAGCTAAGAACAGTCATAATGCCTGCTATAATGAGCAGGATACGGATCATTGGATCGTTAAATGTTTCACAAAATTCAGCCCAAAATGTTGTTGGTTCTGAATCAGGTATAACATTTGCACCATATTTTTCTCGAGATTCTAGAACCTCTTTGTCGGTTAAACCAGTAAATTGCACAATAATACTCCTTTTATATAAAAGTAAATTACTACTTTCTAAATCTATCTGCCATTTCGCTTATTCTATTATCGTTTGTGGCTTCACCAATGGCATCAAAATGCCATTCTCCGTTTTCCTTGTTCAATTTTGCAACTATCATAGCAGTTTTACCATCATAGTTTTCGTCTAATGTATATCGGCATATTTCTGAATTGGTTGAAACATCAACAATTCTTATATAAGCATTTTTTAATAAACCAAAATGCTGTCTACGGTCTCTTGCTTTATAAATATTGACTACAAAAACAACACCGTCAAATTGTTTTGGCAAAGAGTCCAGATTAACGTTTATTACTTCTTTATCACCTACGCCAGCACCAGTCAGATTATCGCCTGAGTGATACACAGCACCAGACTTGTGTTTAAGATTGCCAAAATATACTATGTCATCATAACCACTGGAAACTTTTCCATCAGATAGAAGAAAAGCTGAGGCGTCACAGTCTATATCCTGTTCACCAATGCTGAATAATCGTTGGAAAAAACTAAGATTTTTGCTAACTTCATCCCAGCCAAGAGCAACCAATGTTTTTGACAGTCCTTTCTTTTCCTTAGAAAGATTAATCTTCTGCCCTTTTTTCAAATAAATTGTCATTTTTTAATCCTTAGTGCCAGGTATCCAATTGATGCCCCAATTGAAAGCCCTATCCATAGTTTCGTGTCCAGTATAGAATTTAACAATACGCTGAACACTGAAAGTTTCATTATTCTGGTTTTCTAATAAAACCAAAGCACAATTGCGGCATTCTGTATCGTATTCGTCAAGATGAAC
>ONIU01000013.1 GCA_900317935.1 uncultured bacterium | reverse complement strand
AACAATGGAAGCCTTTTTCCCTTTAATTTCAACTGCTATAATATATTTTGTAATAGCAAATCTAATGACATTAGTTCTAAACAAGTTTGAAATAAGCCTCGACCCCAAACAAAGAGAACGCAAGATAGTAGGCGTTAAAGAATTGAAAATTGAGAATTGAAAAGTCATTGGTGGGTAGAGACTTCAAAAAAGAAAAGTTTAAGATTATAAGAACATAAATGGAGATAAAGAATTGAAAAAAAGTTATTATGTGCATATTGTAGTATTATTAATTTTTTCTTTTCTATCTCTGACTGTTTCTATTCTATATGCACAAGAAGCTAATTCAACTTCTAATCTCTCTAAAGAAGTTACGACTTTAGAACAGTTAGAAAAAATGCGTGTTGGTGTTTTGGTTAGAAACGAAGGATACAACAATAATATCAGTTTTTGGCAAGGACTTAAAAACTCTTTTTACAAGACCTTTATTCATGAAAACAGATGGCTTTTAATAGTAAAAGGATTGGGATTAACAATTCTTATATCTATTTGCTCAGGTATACTTGGTTTCCTTCTAGGTTTTGTTCTTATAATTCTTAAAAGGTTAAATAACAAACATTTATCTGGTTTAATCAAATTTTCAATAGTAATAATCAACGGCATTCCGCCTGTAGTGCTTTTAATGATTCTATTTTACGTTATTTTTGGTTCTATAAATATTTCACCAGTATTGGTATCTATATTAACATTTACTATAACTTTCGGAGCAACTAGCTATGTTCTTATCTGGAATGGAATTCAAGCTGTGAATATTGGTCAGGAAGAAGCTGCGAAAGCTCTAGGTTTTACTGAATTTCAATCATTTTATAAGGTTATTTTTCCTCAATCAGCAAAACAGTTTTTGCCTCTTATAAAAGGGCAATTTATGGAAATGGTAAAAATGACTTCTGTAGTAGGCTATGTATCATGTATAGATTTAACAAAAGCTTCAGACTTAATTCGTTCTCGAACTATGGAAGCGTTCTTCCCGTTGATTGTTACAGCTTTAATTTATTTTATTATTTCAAACCTTATGTTGATGGCTCTTAATAATATTGAAATTAGTCTAGACCCGAAACGAAGAGAACGAAAAATAAAGGGAGTTGTAGAAGCAACAATTGAGAATTGAGAAATGAGAATTGGAGTAAAATAATAAACAAAGGCGATATTATTTCTATTATAGGGCCTTCAGGAACAGGGAAATCCACATTCTTACGTTGTTTGAATATGCTTGAAACTCCAACAGAAGGTGAAATTATTATTGAAGGTGAAGATATTACAAAACCAGGTGTAGATTTGGCAAAAATCAGACAAAAAATGGGCATGGTTTTTCAAAACTTCAATCTTTTCCCTCATAAAATGGTTATAGAAAACATCATGATGGCACCTGTAGACTTACTTGGAATAAGCCCTCAAGAAGCATATAATGAAGGTTTAAGACTTCTTGAAATGGTCGGTTTAAAAAATAAAGCCATGAATTATCCTGACGAGCTGTCAGGTGGACAAAAACAGCGTGTGGCTATAGCTAGAGCTTTAGCTATGAAACCTCAGATAGTTCTTTTTGACGAACCAACCTCAGCATTAGATCCAACAATGGTTACAGAAGTTCTTTCCGTTATAAAAATGCTCGCCAAACAAGGGCTGACAATGATGATTGTTACCCACGAAATGCGTTTCGCAAAAGACATTTCCACAAAAGTTTTTTATATGGATCAAGGTGTTATCTACGAAGAAGGAACACCTCAACAAATATTTGAAAACCCTCAAAAAGAGCTGACAAGAAAATTTATTTTCAAAATCAGACACTGGGAATGGCTGTTAAAAGATAGAGATAACGATTTTCATGCCATGATGGGTTCGTTAGAAAACTTTGCCATAAAACAATTCCTTTCAGCAAAACAGTTTAACAGATTGAAACTGGCAATAGAAGAACTGACAACAACAGATGTTCTGTTCCCAACAAACTCAAGTGGGAAAAAGAAGCTTATATTGATCGATGTTAATGCAGCTGAAGAAGGCAAAGAAATCAAAATTAAACTAACTTCCAGAGATTTTGAAAAAGTCTTCTTTGAAAAATTACAAAATAAAGACAATGCTGATATATCAATGAAAATGCTTTCTAAAATACTTATTCTAGATAAAATAAATGAATCTGAAAGCAGTGTGGAATTTAAGCTGAAAGTTGAGAATTAATTATTAAAAATTGATGGAAAATAAAGATATACCCAAAAATAACTTAGAAGAATTAAGAAAAAAAATTATAAAAACCGGTTTCGCTGGTATTTTTCTTTTTACTACTTCTGTTATTGGAGCTATAGCAAGTTTTTATATTTCCAGCATGCCAGAGTATGCTAAATACAGAACAGATATACTTACAATGTCTGCAATAGACTTTGTTCTAGGTGTCGGAATATTATTTGTTTTTAGAAATTTAATCATATCATATAAAAAAAACAATCACACCAACAATAACCTAAAATAAAAATGATATATCCGATAGAATCTAGCTTAGAAGATATAAAACAAGCTTTGGCAGGGAATAAAAACCTGATATTGACTGCTGAACCTGGGGCTGGCAAATCAACTGTTGTTCCATTAGCTTTAATAAACGAAGCGTGGTTAGAAGGTAAAAAGATTGTCATGCTACAACCAAGAAGGGTAGCCGCTGTTGCTGTAGCAAATAGAATGGCTGAAACTCATGGTTCTGAGCCAGGTAAAACTGTCGGATATTCTGTTAGATTCAACTCAAATATTAAGCCTTCAACAAAAATAGAAGTATTAACAGAAGGAATTTTAACTAAACGTATACAAAGAGACCCTTTTTTAGAAGATGTAGGCTTAGTAATTTTCGATGAATTTCATGAACGAAGCATTAATGCTGATTTGGGCTTAGCCCTTTGCTGTGAAATAAAAAAAGATGTCCGTCCAGATTTAAGAATAATGGTTATGTCAGCAACCATTGACACAGAGTTGATAAACAATTACTTAGAAAATTCAGAAGTAATAAGCGGAAAAGGCTTTTTATACCCAGTAACTGTTGAATATAGACCTGTTGGTGCAGGAAGAAACTATTTTGATAATGCAGCTAAAGCTATTTATGAAATTGTTGCTTCTAGCGATAAAAAAGAAGAATATCTTGTTTTTTTACCAGGAATTGGCGAAATAAATCGGGTTAAAGATTATTTAGAAAGCACCTCTCTAGGGCTAAGTCATAATATTTTAACACTTCATGGTTCGATGAATATAAAAGACCAGCAGAGAGTGTTATCAGCAAGGAATAATTTTCTTGTTAAAAGATCCCTTCAGTCACTACGTGACAGCTCCCCTACCAGTTCTTCAAACTTTGGGGGAGCTTTAGGAAAAGAAGAAGATGCTCCCCAAAAACAAAGTTTTGGGGGAGCTGCTGAACGAAGTGAAGCTGAGGGGGCTGCATTGCGTAGCAATGCGGTATCTCGAATTATTTTAAGCACCAACATTGCTGAAACATCTTTAACAATTGAGGGAATTACAACAGTAATAGATACCGGCTATGCCAGACAAAATCAATTTAATGCTGAAACAGGTTTAAACAAGCTTGAAATGGTAAGAATAAGCAAAGCTTCTGCAAAACAGCGTGCTGGTCGTGCCGGTAGATTAAAGGCTGGTCGAGCTATAAGACTTTACAGTAAAGCTGAATTTGAAAACTTTGCGGAAAATGAAATTCCAGAAATTCTACGTTCAGACCCGACTTCATCTATTCTAGAACTTTATTCATGGGGAATAAAAGACCCATTCAAATTTAACTGGCTAGAAAGTCCGACTAAAGAAAGTATTGAGCATTCAATAGAATTATTGAAAATGCTTGGTGCAATTGATGAAAAAAAATCTGTTACCGAACTCGGCAAGAGGATAAATTCTATTCCCGCAGAACCAAGGCTGGCTGCAATGCTTATAAAAGCAAAAGAAGCTGGTTGTTTAGAAGAAGCGGCTCTGGCAACTGCAATTATAGAAGAAAAAGATTTTTTAAACAACAATCGTCATTGTGAGTCTTTAAAAGAGGTGTGGCAATCCAATAATACTCTTTTTTTTAAAAGACCCCCTCAGTCACTACGTGACAGCTCCCCCACCATTCATGGGGGAGCATCGAAATTAGAGAATAATGGCAGCCCCAACAGTTTTTCAAACTTTGATGGAGCTTCTGAAAAGGGAGTTGATCCTGACTTGTTCTTAAGACTATTGGCTTTCGAAGACAAATCCGCTCTCCCCTCTCAATACTCTCTTGATAACCAGATTATGAAACGTATCTTGAAAGAACAGCAGCAGCTTTTTAAAACAATTATGAATGAGGAGTCAGGAACTAGCAATTTAAAAAATAATTATAACAGTTTGAGAAAAGTATTGTTCCAGGCTTTTCCTGATAGAATTTGCCAAAGACGAACTCAAGGAGGAAATTCTTATACGCTTTGTAACGGGCAAGGATTAAGCATTGATTCTGATTCCCTGTTAAAAGACTGTGAATATATATTATCTTTAAAACAAGACACAAAACTTCGTTCAAGCACTTCTGACGGCAAGATTTTCCTAGCATGCAAAATAGAATTAGATTGGCTATTACAGAGTTCCGCAATAAAAAAAGCCAGAGAAATCTTTTTTTCTGAAAAAATAAATAAAATTTGCGTTAAAGAAAGAATAAGATATGGTTCTTTATTATTAAAAGAGCAAGAAAGCAAACTAACAGAAAAAGAATTAGAAACAGCTCTAGATTGTTTTTGCAAAGCTATTTTAGCAGATAAAAACAAAGCATTTGACTTAAACGAAAAATCCAATTCCAGTTTCATAGGCAGACTTAATGCAATAAAAGCTACATCTTACAGCAAGTTCTACCCAGATATTGATGAGAAATGGCTGAAAAACACATTAGCATCAATATGTTCAACAGATAATTTGAGCTTTGACTGGCTACAAAAACAGGGTATATCATCATTGTATTTAAACCAACTTTCATGGAAACAGAGAGAAGACTTTGAAAAATTAGTTCCGGAACGAATCAAAGTTCCTACAGGAAGTAATATAAAAATAGATTATACTCAAAGCGAACACCCGGTTTTACCTGTTAAAATGCAGGAAATGTTCGGACAGGCTCAAAGCCCTTCAATTTGTAATGGAGAAATAAAATTAACTGTTCACCTGCTTTCACCAGCAGGAAGACCAATGCAAATTACATCTGATTTAGCTTCGTTCTGGCAAAATGGTTACAAAACAATTGTTGGAGAGCTTAGAGGAAGATACCCGAAACATCTTTGGCCAGATGACCCAGCCAATACAAAGCCAACAAGATTAACGAAACCAAAAGTTTAGATAGTTGACTATTTTCAAAAAATAGTGTACCTTATTTGCTTTTTTCAGAGCATAAAGATTTGTATTGTGCACACATAAAAAGACATCAATCAAAGAAATAACTCTACCAAAGAATATAGTCACTGAATTTAATCAAAGCATAATTCGAGGGATAAAAATGCAGGAAGAAGCAATAAAAAAAGTACGCAACATAGGTATTATTGCGCACATAGACGCAGGAAAAACAACAACAACAGAAAGAATACTTTATTTTACCGGCCGTAATTATAAATTAGGTGAAACTCATGAAGGAACTGCTACCATGGACTGGATGGTTCAGGAGCAAGAACGCGGCATTACAATTACAAGCGCTGCCACAAAATGTCACTGGAAGGACGCTGCTATAAACATAATAGACACTCCAGGGCATGTTGATTTTACAGCAGAAGTTGAACGCTCTCTTAGAGTATTAGACGGAGCAGTAATTCTACTTTGTGCAGTAGGTGGAGTACAACCACAATCAGAAACAGTATGGCGTCAGGCTAACAAATATGCTGTTCCAAGAATAGCTTTCGTAAACAAAATGGACCGCGTAGGAGCGGATTTTAATCGAGTAGTAACTCAGATCAGAGAACGTTTAAAAGCCCTTCCACTAGTGATTTCTCTTCCTATTGGCTCAGAAGACAATTATCAGGGTCACTGCGATGTAGTTTCAAAAACAGCCTGGATATGGGAAGCAGACCCCAAGAATCCAGTTGGAAAAATGGTTAAGCATGAAATACCTGAAAATATGGTTGACGCTGTAGAAGAAGCCCATTCTAATCTAATAGATATTTTAGCCTCATGCAGTGATGATATATTAGAAAAATACATGGCTGAAGAACCAATAGAAGAATCGTTAATAAAAGAAACCATCAGAGAAGCAACAATAAAGAACATGATAGTTCCTGTGCTTTGCGGAACAGCCTTCAAGAACAAGGGTATTCAGTCTTTGTTAGATGCAATAGTAGACTATCTACCATCACCGATGGATATTCCGCCCTCAATAGGCTATACTCAAGACGGTATGGAAGAAGTTGAAATTCCTGCAGATCCAGATGGCAAATTGGAAGCTATGGCTTTTAAGATAGCTACTATGCCGCATATTGGAAAACTTGTTTATACTCGAATATATTCAGGTACATTAGATGTTGGTGATACTGTTTACAATGTCACCCGCGGTCAAAAAGAAAGAGTTGGCCGTATAGTTCAAATGCATGCGAACAGCAGAACAGAGATTGAAACAGCTCATGCTGGTGATATTGTCGCATTGGTGGGCATAAAATCAATAGGTACAGGTGACACCCTTACCCATGAAAAAGACGACCCCATTTTAGAAAAAATCAGTTTCCCAGAAACAGTAATTTCTGTAGCAATTGAACCAAAAACTAAAGCTGACCGAACGAAACTCAGTACAGTTCTTCATACTCTTATGGATGAAGACCCGACATTCAAAGCATCAATGGATGAAGAAACCGGTGAAACTATCATCTCTGGTATGGGTGAACTTCACCTCGAAATTATTGTAGACCGTATCTTGAGAGAATTCAATGTTCAAGCTTCTGTTGGCGCACCGCAAGTTGCTTATAGAGAAGGTCTTCGCAAGAAAGTTCAAACCGAATATAAGCATGCTAAACAAACAGGTGGTCGTGGTCAATATGGTCATGTAATTATGGATATTGAACCAATGCCTAGAGGAACAGGAATTCTATTTGAAACTAATGTCAAGGGTGGTACGGTTCCGTCAACTTATTTCCCTGCTATTGAACAAGGTATAAGAGAAGCTTTACAACAAGGACCTTTGTGTAAAAAATCAGTTACAGATGTTAAAGTTACACTCTTAGATGGTTCTTATCATGAAGTAGACTCTAGTTTAATGGCTTTTAAAACAGCTGCTATAGAAGCTATGAAAATTGGTATGGCAAAAGCTAATCCAGTATTGTTAGAGCCTATTTGTAAAGTTGAAATTGAAACTCCAGAACAGTATCTTGGTGACATAATTGCTAACCTTAATTCTCGCAGAGGCAAGGTTATGAATATGGAAATGAGGGGCGATATGAGAACTCTTGATTGCCAAGTTCCCTTAGCTGAAATGTTTAACTATTCAACACATTTAAGATCACTTTCTCAAGGCAGAGCAAGTTTCAGTATGGAAGTTTTATACTATGTTGATGTTCCACCAACAATTGCTGATAAAATAAGAAAAGACTTTGCTTTGAAGGAAGCTGCAAAACAAGCATAGCTTGGTGTGGTGAGTGATGGATGGTGGGTGGTGGAGGTTCTAAAGCCTCCATTTAAGAAGATAAAAAAGAACAACACCGCACGAACAATAAAAGAAATCTGGAATGTTATTAATCTTATCTATGTCAATAGATAAGATTAATTAATATTATATTAAGCAATTTTCAAGGTTTTCTGTCATTAGTTTAGTATAGAACTCTGGCAACAACAAAAACGTTTGCGAGCGACAGAGACTTGCGATTACTAAAACAATCCCCTTAATTCTAATCTCTTATCTCTTTTTCTCTTTCTTTGTTTTTTTTCTAGTAAAAAACTCTCTCTTGACACCAAATTTTTACTGTGCTAGTATCGAACTAGTGACAAAATTTGAGGTACCGTCTCTATCCATCTAATGGAGGATTTTATGCAATTTGTAGTTAAAGGTAAAAATCTACAATTAACCGATGCTCTTAAAGAATATTCAGAAAAGAAACTTTCTGTAACAAAAAAATATTTTGACGATGACGTCGAAGTAGATGTAACTCTCGCTGTAAAAGATTCAAAAGATACTAGCCGCAGCAAAGTATGTGAAGTTACTGTATGGGCAAAAGCTATTGGTAATCCAATTCATGCTCGTGCTGTTTCTGAAGACTTGTATGCTTCAATCGACATGGTTGTTGAAAAGATTGAAAGCCAGGCCAAGAAATACAAAGGAAAAATCACTTCTCGCAGAAGAAATAATAAAGGTGCAGACAAACAAGCAACTCACACCATTCTTTCATTTGGTGAAGATTTTGCTGAAAAAGCTGAACAAGACGCTCCTGCTGAAGTCAGTCCAAAAATCGTTAGAAGCGGCACATTCCCAATGCGCCCAATGTATTCTGATGAAGCTGCAGAACAGCTTGAACTTTTTGGTCAGGATTTCTTTGTATTCTACAATGCTGAAACCAATAAAGTTAATGTAATATATCGCCGCGGCGACGGTAATTTTGGTCTTATTGAACCAGAATACTAATTAGTCAGGCAGCTCCTAAACAGCTAACAGGAGGAATTAGTCCTTGGAACTCAGCGAATTTATATCACCTCAGCTTACAAAATTAGAATTAGCATCAAACAACAAACTAGATGCTATAAAAGAGCTTATAGATATGCTTAATGCTGGTGGTTATCTGACTGACGCAGATGAATTCTTAAAATCTGTTCTTGAAAGAGAAAAAGTAGGATCTACCGGTATAGGTAAAGGCATCGCTATACCTCATTCCAGAGCTGTTACTGTTAAAGAAGTTGTTGTTGCTATTGGTCGTTCTACTGCCGGTATTGAGTTTGACGCACTAGACAATCGTCCCGTGCACCTGATTTTTTTGATCGCAGCCCCAATAGAATCTGGTGGACTTTATCTGAAAGCTCTCGCCAGATTATCTAGACTATTGCGTTATCAAGAATTCAGAAATGAGCTTATGGAAGCCGGAACAGTTGAAGAAATAGTAAATATCATTTCTTCAGAAGAAAAATAAGCTAGAATTCATTTAAAACAAAATGAAATTCTGAATTTTCAGGCGCGGGACTGATTTCAGGCTCGCGCCTTTAATATTGAAAGAGGGGTTTTCTAGTAACAATGTTAGGTTGGCTTTATAAGCTGTTAAGATTTTTTATTCCAGATTTTAACGAAACTCAGATTAACAGACTTAAAGGAATTGCTTTAAATGTTAATGATCTGGAAGAAAAATACAAGAAACTAACCGACGAAGAATTGGCCGGTAAAACAGAAGAATTTCGCCGAGAACTATATGATGGTCTTCCATTGGATGAATTGAAGGAAGAAGCTTTTGCTGCCGTAAGAGAAGCAAGCAGACGTGTTTTGAAAATGCGCCACTATGATGTTCAGATTATCGGTGGTTTGGCTCTTCACGAAGGCCGTATAGTCGAAATGAAAACAGGTGAAGGTAAAACCTTGGTTGCCACCCTTCCCCTTTATCTCAATGCTCTTGAATTAAATCCTCAATGGTTGAAATTAGCCAAGGAAAGAGGGCAAAAAGAGTTTAAACCCATTTACGATGAAAAGAACGATGTCTGGGTTCCTGTAGGCCGAGGTGCCTTACTTGTAACAGTCAACGACTATCTTGCAAAACGTGACTCAGAATGGATGGGCAAGATTTTTAAATTTTTGGGAATGACGGTTGGCTTGAATGTTCACGGTTTGGATGCAGAAGAAAAGCGAGCCGCATATGCAGCCGACATAACCTACGGCACAAACAATGAATTTGGTTTCGACTATCTTCGCGACAATATGGCTCTTAGTGTAGCCGACTGTGTTCAACGACCGGAATATAACTATGCGATTGTTGACGAAGTTGACTCTATTCTTATAGATGAAGCCAGAACCCCGTTAATTATCTCTGGTCCAGCAGAAAAAGCTACTGCTTTATATTATATTTTTGCAAAAGTTGCCCGCGACATTCTTAAAGAAGAAACGGAAGACATGCAAGAACATGGTCTTAAAGGCGATTACACCATTGATGAAAAGAATCATGGTATTTCAATAACCGAACAGGGTATTGCAAAAGTAGAAAAAGCCCTTGGTATTGAAAATCTTTATGCAGATAACAACATGGATTCTGTTCATCATTTGCAGAATGCCTTACGCGCAAAGCATTTCTTCCATAGAGATAAAGAATACATAGTCAGACCTAGAGAAGATGGCCGCGGACAAGAAGTCGTAATAGTCGACGAATTCACAGGTCGTCTAATGTTTGGTCGACGTTATTCTGATGGTTTGCATCAAGCTATTGAAGCCAAAGAAGGTGTTCCGATACAGCAGGAAAATCAGACCTTAGCTTCAATTACTTTCCAGAATTATTTCAGACTCTATCGTAAGCTTGCTGGCATGACCGGTACTGCTGAAACAGAAGCAAAAGAATTTAAGGAAATCTACAAATGCGAAGTTGTAGTCATTCCACCAAATAAACCTTGCATAAGAAAAGACCTTCCAGACGTTATCTACAAAACCGTTAAAGAAAAGTTCAAAGCTATTGTTGATCATATAATCGAAATACATGAAAGGAAACAACCTGTTCTGGTTGGTACTATTTCGATTGAAAAATCTGAATTGATAGCTGCTATGCTTCGTAAAAGAGGCTATTCATGCCAGGTTCTCAATGCTAAATATCATGAAATGGAAGCCGAAATTGTTGCTCAAGCAGGACGTGAATCTGCAATTACTATAGCAACAAACATGGCTGGCCGTGGTACAGACATTCTTCTAGGCGGCAATCCTGAAATGCTTGCCAAAAAGGAAACCCGCTCAACAGAAGGACCTGATTACGAAAGAGCATTAGAAAAATATACCAAAATCTGTGAAGAAGAAAAACAGCATGTTATTGATGCTGGCGGTCTGTTTATTCTTGGAACAGAACGTCACGAATCAAGACGTATAGACAATCAGCTTCGTGGTCGTTCAGGCCGTCAAGGTGACCCAGGTTGCAGTCAGTTCTATCTATCAATGGAAGACGATCTAATGCGTCTATTCGGCTCAGCCAAGATTGTAGGTTTAATGGAAACTTTAGGCTGGGAAGAAGGAGAACCTATTGAACATGGTATGGTTTCCCGCTCTATAGAAACTGCTCAGCGTAAAGTTGAATCTTATCACTTTGATATTCGTAAGCACGTTCTTAAATACGACGACGTTATGAATGAACAGAGAACTCTGATTTATGAACAGCGTCGCAGAGCTTTGGAACAAGATTCAGTTCATGATGATATACTTCAGATGATTGATGATGTTCTTGAATCTATGGTTGGTCATGCATTAGACAACGTTGATCCTGATGATATCGACTACGATTCTCTTGCAGAACAAGTTAAGAAAGTATTCCCAATAGAAGCCGTAGGCGGAAAAATAATCAGAGGGAAAACAAAAGGCGAACCAGGTCAGCTTTGCACATATCAGAAACGCGAGTTATTCGAAGAATTAAAGCGCCGAGTTCTAGCTAAGCTAGATGAAAAAATCAAAGAAATCGGTGAAAAAGATTTCTATCAGATGGAAAAATTTCTGCTTCTCCAAATAGTAGATGCAAAATGGAAAGATCATCTGCACAACATGGATACCCTTCAGGATGGTATTCATTTAAGAAGTTGGGGCCAGAGAGATCCATTGGTAGAATACAAAATCGAAGGTTCAGACATGTTTAACGATATGATTGCAACTATTCGTGAAGACATTCTTTACTACATGTTCAGAGTAAGATATTCTCATTCAGAAGAACGTGAAGCCCAGGAACGTCACGAAGAAGAAATGCAGTATAATCGTTCAGATGACGAAACTCCGAATCAGCCGGCTCAAGGTTCCAATGAACCTTCTAGAAACGGCCCATGCCCATGTGGAAGCGGTAAGAAATATAAAAACTGCTGCGGAGCCAACAAATAGTTTTTCTGATACAGGTAAGAATAATGAATAAATGGCTAGAATAGGTAGAAAAAAGAATAATCAAGGTATTTCTCTCATAGAAGTTATGACAGCTTTGACTATTCTTTCTACCTTAATTCTACCCTCATTCATGTTTTTAATCGAATATGCCAAGGGCGGTTCCGACATTGGCGACAGATTCGAAATACTAAATCGTATTGAAGAAAAGCTTGAAACAGCCCTGGCCATACCTTTCAAAGATATTCCTGATGGATTAAGCAAAGATATTGTCATAGAATCTGAAAACGGAAGAAAATTAGATTTAAAACCAATAAAAATAAGCAATAAACAGGTATCTTTTGAATGCATGGTTGAAACTATTCCTATGAGTTTTGAAGCTGTCAAAAATTATTCTACCCACCAGACTCAGAGAGCAAAAATAGATAATGGCCTTAAGAAAATTACTATTACTGCCAAGTGGGGAAAAGATAATAATGTTAAAGATATTCAATTAATGGTATACAAAGCAAATCTTTAGCACTTTATTCTTTGAAGAAAAACAAGCAATGAAATTATGAAACAAAATAACAAAAAAGGAATGGCATTAGCTATAGTATTATGCGTAATAGTCTGCCTGGGATGTTATATTGTTTCTTTATCCTGGTCAATGGCCAATTCCAGGAATCGCTACGAAAAAACTTTAAACAATCGTAAAGCATATTTTATGGCTCGTTCCGGAATAGAACATTTAATGCTTAAAATCAAAACAATGCAGCGTCATTGTCCTGACACCATGTTAGCATTAGAAAAAGCTCCGGAAGAAGAAAAAAATCTTTTAAATTCGGTATTCACAGGCGATGTTATTATTCCGCCAAATAAAGATTTCAGAAAAAACGATAAATACGAATATAGAATAAATGAGTTTAAAATAGAATCTGTAGATTTAGAAAACTCTTCGTTAGTCCTAGAAATGGAATCTGTAGGTAAATACGGAGGGTATTCAGATAATATTAAACGACTAGTTCGCATAAGTCGTTGATTATATTTCAGGAGAAAGACAATGGAATACGAAGTAACAGAAAAAATAAGAGGTATTCAAGAACGTCTCTCCGGCATCGGGAGTCATCTTTGACTTACCCGAAAAACGAGAACAAATCAGAGAACTAGAAGCCTCTACCTTAGACCCTAATTTTTGGAACGACAGAAACAAAGCATTATCTATTAATCAGAAAATAGCAGAATTAAAGAAATGCTGCGATACCTTTGAATCCGTAGAAAAGGAATTCAAAGATAATGTTGATTTAATGGAAATGTATGAAACAGAAGACCCGGCAATGTTCAACGAGCTGGTTGCTCAGCTTGACAATATAAACAAAACAATTGATGATTTGGAATTGGGTACATTCTTAAATGAACCTTATGACCAATCAGACGTATATCTTTCTATTAAACCTGGTGCCGGAGGAACAGAAGCCACCGATTGGGCATCGATGTTATATAGAATGTATACCAGATATTCTGAACAAGCTGGTTTTCAATGCGATGTAATGGATATCCAGGAAGAAGAAAATGGAATAAATTCAGCAACATTGCGCATTAGAGGGCTCTATGCTTATGGCTATTTCAAAGGGGAAAAAGGCGTTCACCGTTTGGTAAGAATTTCTCCATTTGATGCCAATAAACGTCGTCACACAAGTTTCTGCGCAGTAGATGTTCTTCCTATTCTTCCAACAGACATAAATGTTGAAATTAAAGAAGATGACCTCAAACTAGACTTCTTTAGAAGCTCCGGTGCCGGTGGACAACACGTAAACAAAACAAGTTCAGCCGTACGTATAACCCATATTCCCACAGGAATAGTTGTTTCTTGTCAGATTGAAAGAAGCCAGCATCAAAACAGAGAAGTAGCTCTCGGCATGCTGAAAGCTAAGCTCTATGAATTAGAACAAGAAGCCAAGAAAAAAGAAATTAAAAATATTCAAGGCGACCAAAGAGTTATTGCCTGGGGAAGCCAGATAAGATCCTATGTTTTTTGCCCTTACACAATGGTAAAAGACCTTCGCACAGGTTATTATACTTCTGACGTGCAGAAAGTAATGGATGGTGCATTGGAACCATTCATAAAATCATATTTGAACTGGCATGCTAATGGCGAAAAGCCTAGAAATGTAGTCGATGAAGAATAATAAAAATTTTATCAACTACTAGTCTAATTAAGCTAAAATTGGTAAGATTATTATATGATGAGTAGAATATCTTGTAATAATAAAAAAGGGAGCGCAATGCTTATGCTTATAGGTATTGTCGCTGTTTTATATATTTTAGGTATAATGCTCATCAATTATCTTACCCAGGAACGCACTCAAACCACTAAGCTCAGTGAAAATATTCAAGCATTATACCTAGCTGAAGCTGGGTTAGAAAAAGCTTTAGTAAAAGTAAAAGAAGTATTTTCTCAAAAGCTTATGGATAGTGAAGGACAATTCGACGAGAAAGTTTTGGCTTTACTAGACATAGACAAAGCAGAAAATTTTTCAATGCGCGTTAAAATAACTGATGGAGAGCTTGTTGATGGCGGAACAGCAGAAGTATTAGTTCAAGTAGGCAATGTTAGAAGCACTCCTTTTAAAAGTTATATTGACGAATATATTGATGTTCCCCAAAGCTTAAACTGCTATAAGAGAGAAAGCCGCGAAACCTATGCCGACAAATCATTAGGAGGCTGGGAAGCCAATTTAAGATTTGAAGCAACAGGAGTTTATCGCAGTGCTCAAAGAAAAATAGAGTTGATGAAAGATTTGAAAGTCTCAGATCTTACCCCTCCAGCAGAGCATTACACACTTTTTGTTACCAATAAAAAAGATGAATATCTCCGTGAAGGAGAATTCCGTTTAAGAAACTGGAGCGTAATAAGAGAACTTAATGACCTGGTTCTTGACGTAGCCAAAAAGACAAAAGAAGCTTTCCAAACCACTATGGGAAATGCTGGGAACAGTGAATTCTTCTGGGAACCCAACATGGGAAGCAACATTAGTTTTGAAGGAGACGTCAGAGTCCAGACTCTAAAAGTTATCAGAGATTTATGTATGAAAATCTCCGATATTAAAATAAAAGACTTCGTAGACTTTTCTGTCAGCAAGCTGCACCCATATCTTTGGGGCAAAGTAAGAACTAATGGCAGACTTCATGTTTACATGCCCTTCTTTGCTGCTGATGATATAATCAACTACTTTGAAGATAATTCCACTCAGTCATACCACAGACCTGAAATAGGCTATCTCTTTTGCAGTAATCAACTGCATGATCCATACTTAAGCAAATACACAACTTACGAAGGCGAAATTATTAAATACTATCAAAAATTAAAGCCTTACGTTCTTGGTATTACAGAAACACCCTACCCTAGCTCCGACCCATATACAGTAACAACAAAATTTGATTATGTTGCTAAAAATCAGGATGTTTTTCAACCAATGCAACTGGAAAGAATAAAGAAAAACGCGAAAGATTATTGTCATGAATTTCATGAAAAAGACTTAACTCTACAAGGTACTTATTCCACCCCGGCATCAGTATGGGGCATCATTTTTGTTGACGGAAATGTTCGTATCGGCGGAAGAATAAATGGCAGAGGCATGATAGTTTGTACTGGTAATATTATCATTACAGATAATGTTATTCACGATAGTGGTGAAGCCTTTTTATCACTTGTTGCTTTAAACGGAGGCGTTAAAATTGACCGCTCTTTAACAGAAGCAAAAGTTGAAGCAGCTATTTATGCCAAAAACAGTATAACAGGTGTTAAAATCAGGTGCTGGCAATAACGTCTGCTTTAATATTTCAGATATGATTATTTCACAAAGAGATTTTTGATTTCTTTTGTTACGGGGTTTTAAATGACAGAACGAAAGACCGATAAAAAGATAGAAAATGAAATAGAAGACTTAGTTACAGATTTAAGATCAACCTTAATTACCAAAAGATTGCGAGCAGTCAGAGAACTTGGAAAGTTAAAATATTTAGAAGCCGCAGAGCCCTTAAGCCGCGTTCTAAACGACCGTTCAAGAGATATACGATGTGCCGCGATTGAAGCCTTATTCCAAATTTCACCACCAAATCTATCTTCATTGATTATTCCTCTTACAAGAGACAAGTCTGCCGACGTAAGATTGAGAGCAGCAAGAGCATTATGCGGATGCACAAATGATGAATTGGCATTTGAAGCCCTGGTAAGCCTTCTCTATGACATAAAAGATGAAGTTGCAAATATGGCCGCCAAAAGTTTATCTAAGCAGCCTATAAATAAGCTTTCTGCTTTAATAAAGCTTTTTTCTGATAATTCATGGAAAATTAGAAGCCGGGCCGCCATGGCTATAACTAAAATGGGGCGTCAAGCAGTTGAAGCTCTCAAAGCCGCGACATCCGACAAAGACTCTAACATAAGATTCTGGGCAATTACCTGTTTAGGACATCTCAGAGACAGAAGCTACACAAATCTCTTATTGAGCAAGCTCCAAGACAGTGATACTGGTGTAAGAGTAGCTGCGTTAAGAGCCTTAAGAGAAATAGGTGACCCAAATATAGCCTCGAAACTATTTGAAGCCCTGTCTCAACCATCAGAACAGGTTAGAGATCTAGTCTATGAAATACTAAAAGATTTTGGCACCCACTCTATACCATACCTTATGGATTCGTTATCAAATGAATATTGGATGGGAAGAAATCTAGCCGCTCAAGCCCTTACAGATATGGGCAATGAAGCAGTTTCACCTCTTGTTGCTGCTCTTCAGTGCGATGATAAAGAAAGACGATTCTGGTCTATTAAAATATTAGGGAAAATGCATGAAAAGAGTGCATTTAACGAAATATTAAGATTTTTAAATGACCCAGATTCTGAAATTAGAATGGCCGCGTTAGAAGCTCTTAGTGATTTTGGGGAACCGGCAGCCATTCCAAAAATTATTGATAAATTTATTGACCCGGCATGGGTTGTAAGAAAAAGCGCTTCAAAAGCAATAACAGCCTTTGAACAGTTAGCCGTTCAACCTCTGCTAAAAGTTCTTGTTTCAGAAAATGAAGACATGAAATACTGGGCTTTACGCGCATTAGGAGAAATTAAACCTAAGGGCATAACTCCTGTTTTAATGCAAAGGCTCAAAGACAAATCCTGGACTATTCGTAACACTACGTCAGAAATATTAAGCCTTTATGGCGAAGATATACTTTTAGACCTTACAACTATTGTTAATGAATCTGATGATCTTGAAATAAGATATTGGATAATAAGAACAATAGGAAAAATTCAGTCGCCATCTTCATTAATGCTGTTGTATAAACTTTTGGAAGATCCTTCAGAATCTATAAGAGATGCAACTCAAAAAGCTTTATCCAATTATGGAACAAATATCATTGATGATTTGTTTGCACTGTTAAAAACCGATAAAAGACGTGTATTAGAAAGTATCAGTGCAATTTTCCAACAAATGGGTGCCAAAACAATGGTTCCAATTCTTTGTGATGCTCTAGGGAAATACGATGAACACATAAACTATTGGATTCGTCGAGTTCTGCTTAAATTTAAAAATGAAGCCCATCAAAGTGTTTTAAAATTGCTGGAAAGCAGCGAAGAAGAAGTAAGACGACAAGCCATACTTTGCCTGGGACAGATTGGAACATCAAAGGATTCAAATATAATAGAAGCCCATCTGAAGGATGAATATTGGCCTGCAAGAATAGCAGCAGCCCAGGTACTCGGAGATATTGGAGACACTTCTGCAGTTCCTGCACTAGCTGAAATTCTGGAAGATGATGATGAAGATATGGCATGCGCTGCAGTTGAGGCTCTTGGAAAGCTTAATGACCCCAGAGCAGTACCAGCTTTAATATCTACGCTTCAACGAGAAGCCTGGACTCTAAAATTCCATGCTATCAGAATACTTGGCGAAATGCATGTAAACAGAGCTTTTATTGATTTGTTGCGTTTATTGGATGAAGATACATTAGACCTTAAAAATCATATTATTAAAGCCTTATCTCAGATTCCTCACGTCAGATGCTTTGACGAATTGAAAAAACGTTTTGAAACAGAAAAAGACCCTGATTCACGTCTCGCCTATATAGAAGCCCTCTCTGTAATTGGAGACGCTTCTATAATTCCGGTATTTATTAAAATTTCCCAGAAAAAAGACAATGTTGAAGAACGAAGAGCAGCAATAAGAGCATTAGGAACAATGCATGCTGTACAAGCTAAGAGTGCTTTATTGCAGGCTCTAAAAGACGATGACGCAATTGTAGGCCGGGACGCACTAGCTTCCCTCGAAATGATATTGACTCCAGAAGAATACAGAAAAACCGAAAAAGCAATTTCCGCACTGAGAAAGAAACAGGATTTATTCAAAAAGAACTTTGACGAAGGCATGAATCAAATGCGTCTTGGAAACATGAAGAAAGCAGAAGAACTTCTTAAAATTGCTGTTGGAATAAATCCAAGAGCAGCTTATGTTTACTCTGCTTTGGGAAATCTATATTACAAATCCGGCAAACTTATTGATGCAACAAAAGCTTATGTTATGGCTACCAACATAACACCTGACGACAACACTCTCAAACTCAACCTTGGTATGGTCTACTACCGACGCCGAGCATACAAGGATGCTGCGGACATTTTCACAAAAATAGCCAAGGCATTAGGTCCAACTAGCCAGCAGGGAGCATATTCAGTAAAAATGCTTAATAAGATAAACAAAGAAATGGAATCTGCCAGTGCGTCAAAACTTCCGCCGGCAATAAAAATTCCTCAAAAAGGCAATTAGTATAAATGAAAGGAAAAGCCTTTCTTACAGCACTTTTTGTTATTTGCTTTTGTCTGCCAGCATTTTCGCTGACATCCTGTCCAAGATGCAGATACAGAATAGGCATAGACACAAACAAGTGCCCCAAGTGCCTTTTTCAGGTAAATCCTGAATGGTCTCAGAAAAAATCTGTTAAATCTACAATCACAGTTAGAAGCGGTTACGATGCCTTTATTCGTCACCCTCATGCCGACAATAGAGCTTATAAATCAAATAAAAATGCAGGTGGTGACAAAACCGGAGAAATCGGTGTATGGGGTGGTCCCAGCACATTAAGATATCTAATCAGATTCCGAATAGAATCTGCTATGGATTATTACGGAATTAATTATCTGACTTTTAAGCCCCAAAAAGCATTCTTATTTATTTCAGCTCTACCTCGTAAATCTGATTTAGAAATACCAGTCGTGGTTTATCCACTAACACAAAGTTTTATTCCCGGCTATGAAATATTTAGGGAGAGAAAAAGAATTCCTAGTGGTTGCACCTGGTTTAATGCTACATCTGCTATGCCCTGGCAGCATGAAGGCGGGGACTTTGAGCCAGAATGTTTCTGCAAAGGCGTTTTGAAAAGCGGAACACGAAATTCTATTGATGTTACCAAAATAGTAAAATATTTTTTTGAAAAATCTCAGAAATCTGGTGAATGGGACGTCCCAGGTTTTATCATAATGTCTGACCCAGCAAACAGGCAAATCACCTCTGGTTTTGTAACTATCTACAGCCTCGACACCAAAGACTATTCTCTAAGACCCGAGCTATATATCCAATAACCTTGTTTATTATTATTGTTGGTTGATAAGATTTTAAGGCTTTAATTCTTTGCAAAAAGACTTTCTCTCTAAATTATAATCTTGCTATTTTTGCATAAAATCTATATTATATAATCATATTAACGGAGGGAAAATATGAAAAAGCTTAGCGTAATGGTCCTTTTTATAGCTTTTATTTTATCCTGCTTTGCTCCAGTTTATTCAGCAGATATTAATAATGGCATTAACGATAAATATTTTGGTGAAACCAATCCTGTTATCACAGGCAAATCAGTTGACTGCCAGATTAGAATTATGGAATTTGTCGTTGGAACAAGAATGACTGTTGCTCAAAAACAAGTTTTTGTTAAAGCTATTATAGATGAAAGCAAAAACATGGATGAAGAACAGCTTAATGATTTCTTAGATGTTGTTGGGCTTGCAGAATCTTTGAATAAACTTTCAAACCAGGATGCAGAACCAGTAAGACAGCTTCTCGAAAAAGATTTTGATGCTACAGTTGCAGCCTTAGAAGGTCAGAACGATTTAGCTGCTATTCAGTATAAAAAATTAAAAGATAATCTTACTAAAATCGTTGTTAGCAATAAAGAAGTAAAAGTAACAAGACAATCAGTTGAAGCCTTAGCTGAATATTTAGCTTTTGTTGCAAATCCAAGCAATCCTGTATGGCCCAATGACTTAACAGTTGATGCAACAGCTATGCGTATCAGAACTGGTTTTGCCAAATATACAGAAGATGAGAAGAGCGCTTTAGAAGATTTCCAGTTAACCTGGTATCTTATTAGAGCTGCTTGGCAAAATGCTGATGCAAAACAGAAAGCTGCTTGGCAGAAAGATTTTGCAAAGCTTGGACTTAAACCAGGTGCTGATGTAACTTCTGCAAACATTAAAGCCGCTATTAATACAGATGTTTACAGTGATTTACTTGACTATGCAACAAGATTAAAAATTGAACCAATTGAATGGTCTGCCAATACTACCGCTTTAATCTGGTAAGGAGAACATACAGCAATGGCCACTATAGCATACAAGAGAAGATATCATATTCACGAAGCCATTGGAGCTACTAGTGTCAATGAATCCTACATGATTTCAGATCCTGAATCAGGCTGTGGTCTGGCCGCTGTTGACGAAAAAACCGGGATTGGACTCAAGATAGCAAAAGCATTTTTAGACAAATCATTGCTTCCTGTTAAGCTAGAAATGGTTTCTAGCGAAGGAACCAACATTCTGGAAATGTATCAGCCAGTTTCATTCATAAAGCCGACTTTCACTGTTAAAAACTCTGAAGGACGCACACTTTGCATTCTAAAATCCAATTCCTGGTTTTTAAAACCATTTATAGAAATTTTTGACGAACGAAAACAGGTTATTGCCTCTATTAAAGGCGACTGGCATTTTAAAAACTTTGAACTCAAAGATATCGGCGGAAAAGATATTGCCAAAATTACCCATTGTTATGGTGGATTTTTACGTGAAGCCTTAACAACAGCCGATGATTATGATATAGAAATGCTTGCTGAAACACCAGATTCAAGCATGGCACTGGTTGCTTTAGCTTCTGCATTAGCTATCGATATCTGGTTCCACGAATAAGCAATTAATAAAAAAGGTTCTCTATCGTGGATAAGCCCAAAGATTCACTTCGCTTTCTTGATTTTCTCTATTTGACCTTTGGTTCTTGGCTCTTAGGTTATTGTGTTGCTGCTTTTACAGCACCAAATCATATTGTTCCTGTCGGCCTTACTGGAATAGCAACTATTTTATATGGAATAAAACAGGTTCCTATAGGTTTAACCATACTCTTGGGCAATATTATATTGGTTGCCATGCAGGTTAAAATGGTAGGGAAAAAAACAGCCTGGAAAACCATTTATGTAACGGTAGTTTCTTCCGTAGCAACAGATTTAATGATGGGTGCATATAATTTTTCAAGCATATCCCCATATTTATCATTTCTAGATAGTATAGAAAAACATTTTGCAGTTAATCCACTTACAAACGATTTGTTCTTAACGACTTTATATGGGGGAATTTTTTCTGGAATATCTATGGGGATGATTTTTAAAACTGGTGGAACTACTGGTGGAACAGATATTATAACGCAGATTGTCCACTTCAAATACAAGCTTCCTATTGCTCATGTCTCTCTATGTTTAAATGCAGTAGTTCTCTTAGCATGCGCCTATTTTAAAGGCATGCATATAGCTATGTATAGTCTGCTCTATGTATATGTTTCAAGCAAAGTAATAGACATGGTTCTAGAAGGAATATCCAATTTCAGAACAGTATTTATTTTTACTTCAGAGCCAGATGTTATCGGCTGGGCCATCATTGAAGACTTAAGAAGAGGCGTAACTGCTCTTGAAGGAATAGGTATCTATTCCGGGAAGAAAACAAATGTCCTGATGACCGCAATAAAACGCGGTGAATTACCTCTGTTAAGAACAATGGTCTACGAATATGATCCCAAAGCCTTTCTAATAGTTGCAGATGCAAGACAGGTTCTAGGACAAGGTTTTACCAAGCTAGAAGATGAAATACGTTTTGACACTTCAGAAGTAGAACAAAGAAAACAGGCTCAAACCTTAGCCAAAAACTCTGCTTCTAATCAAAACTAACTTAAAATTACTTATTGAAATTCAACTGTCCTCTGTAAAAAACAGTGAACTTGCAGTGACTGCAATTAAGTGTGAAGTAAGGGGACTGAAGGCCGTTGTGGGAATGTCTAGACATTGGGGCATTACATTGTGGACATAACATAATCTCTTTTTCTCCTAAACAATTAACTCTATTTTTATGGAAGATTTTACCAGTTATTATATCGACATATTCTGTTATGATATTTAGCTTTTTTTAATTACCCCGATATTTTTAAGATATAAGACCAAAAATTGAGATACAAGACCAAAGATGGAGATATAAGATTTCTTGTATCTTATATATTGAAACAGTTCTAAGTTCGAAGGTTTTATAAGGGTAGGAAGTGTTACGCTTCGCTGTGGGACACTTCGTTGTGAGACGTTTCACTGTGGTAATTGTTGGAAGAGTTGGAAGGGTTGGAAGGGTTTTGAGTGTTGTCCTAAAGGCTCTCCTTGAGGAGAGCTGTCACGAAGTGACTGAGGGGTTCTTTAAATATCCCCTTTCTCAAAGGGGAATGTCTGCGATAGCAGACAAGGGGATTTTCGAGAAGTTTGCAAAGCAGTAGAAAGTTGAGTCCGAAGACTGTATTATTATGAAAAATCTCCCTGTCAGGTTCTATGAACTTGACATCCCTCTTTAAAAAAGAGGGTATTTTACGCCGCCAACATCTGTTGTAGCAGTGACTTACCACTAAACTTGTATCTTATATCTCACATCTTGTAACTTGTAACTTATATCTTGCATCTTGTAACTTGTAACTTGCATCTTGTATCTTATATCTTATATCTTATATCTTATATCTATGTTATAATTCTATCATAATGAACAACAAACCAACTATCGCAGCGGCAATAATACTCTTTCTATCTTTAGTTTTGTCTTTCTACATAACTGTTTATGACCAGGAATTAAAAAAGAATAAAAGTGATGTAGAAATATTCATAACCAAAGAACCTGTTGCCCTCCCTCTCCAATTAATAGAAAACAATAAAAAATCTATCTTTATAAAATCAAGAAATTTTGTGGTGAACAATATTAAAAATCAGCGTCGCTTTATGCATTCGCTGATAGATTCTTATGAATATGAAATTTCCGATTTCTGGAAAGAAGTATTAAATCATTTTGAAATATTTGAATATTACAAAGCCTACCCTGAAGCCTTTATCAGAAGACTAATACTAATGCCGACATTTACCGGCAATAAAGAAATTAATCAAGATGAACTCATAGAAGAAAAGCCCTTGCAATACCCAGATTATGATTATCGTTCTATAAGATACAGAGTTTCTCTTGTCGAATGTTATTCCATCCTGGACATTCGATATAGCAAACATCCTGTTTGCCAGCTCGCTTGCATACCGCCATCCTTGGCGGTAATACAAAAGGGGGTGAGAACAAATACTCCCCCCTTAAATATTATATAAATTCATAGTTTTTAGACAGCTTTTATATAAGGGGGTTAGACAGCATTGTTTTTACAAAATCTTAATCAAAAAAGCTTTGATAGTATATAAAAAAACATCGTTACCTAGTAACGATGTTTTTTTTCAATAACTTTTATTTGTTATCTTTTTTATCGCTGTCACAGTTTATCGGAGGATAGGGCTGAGATTCAAGCTTCTTTTCTTCCTTCTTGTCGCTGTCACAGTTTATCGGAGGATAGGGCTGAGACTCAAGCTTTTTTTCTTCCTTCTTGTCGCTGTCACAATTTATCGGAGGATAAGGCTGAGATTCCAGTTTCTTTTCTTCCTTCTTGTCGCTATCACAGCTTATTGGAGGATAAGGCTGCTTATCTTTCTGAATCTTTTCTGGTTCTTCAGTAGTTCCCATTTCTTCAGGTTTAAGAGCCATATCATTATCTTCCGAACCTTCAATAGGTTCAAAATACTGAGAAATCTTAGCTTCAAAAGCACTTAAGAAAGCTTTAACACAAACAGGGTCAAACTGTTTACCAGAAAGCTTATTAAGTTCACCAATAACTGTATTTACGCTTAAACCTTTGCGGTAAGGACGATTTGTCGTCATTGCGTCGAAACAGTCTGCAACACAGATTATGCGACCAGCTAAAGGTATGTCTTCACCAGACAGATGATCAGGATATCCGCGGCCATCATAATATTCGTGGTGGTGAAGAACACCTGGAATTTTGTCTGCTAAAAATTCTACCGGTCTTAATATTCTTGCACCAATAGCGGGGTGAGTCTTGATTATGCCGTATTCTTCGTCTGTAAGACGACCTGGTTTTCTGATGATACTATCAGAAATACCAATCTTACCTACGTCATGAAGCAAACCGGCATATCTAATGTTTTCGATTTCTTTTGGAGAAAGCCCCAACTGTTCTGCAATTGCAACAGAATAAAGTGTAACACGGCGAGAATGCCCTCTTGTATATGGGTCTTTAGCATCAATTGCTGTAGCCAAAACTTCAATTGTAGAAAGATAAATCTTCTGAATATTTTCGTAAAGTCTTGCGTTTTCAATAGCTGATACAGCCTGAGTAGCAACTGCTTTTAATGTTTCAAGGTCATGATCGTTGAATGGAATGTCTCCGGTTCTATTTAAAACCTGAAGAACACCAATGACTTTTTCTTTTAAGCACATTGGAACACAAATCATTGATCTTGTAACAAAACCAGATTTTTTATCAGCTCCCTTAAAGAAACGAGGGTCTTTATCTGTATCAGGAACCATTACAGGAGCGTTATTCTGAGCACACCAACCTGCCAAACCTGTTCCCATAGGCAAACGAATTTCTTTCAGTTTAGCGCCTACATTTGAATCGCCTTGAACTATACTGAAATACAATTCATTTGTTGCTTCATCTACAAGATATACAGTTGAAGTTTCGCATCTCATAACCTTGGTAGCTGTCTTCATAATCTTTGTAAGCAGTTCTCTTAAATCAAGAGTAGAACTTACAACATGGCTGACCTCAATAAGAGCAGCCATTTCTTCAAGATGAAGCTGTAAAAGACCAACGCCAAGGAATGTGCCTAATGATGCTGTTGCAAGTTCTATAAATTCTGTTACAGCAACTTTATTTGCATCTTCAGAATCTGCAAAAATAATCTGTCCATAAATATCTTCTTCATCACCAATAGGAACAAGATTAATTTTGCCTGCGTCTGGGTCAACAATCTGTTCGCGGACTATGGGTTTCTTTTCAACTTTTAGTTTAGTGAATTCTTCAGCAAGATGATTTAAGGTTTCTTCTTTGAAGCCCTGTTTATATATTGGTCTGGTCATCTGGGCAGCAAAGTCATAAGAAAGAACAGAAAAACCTTCTTTATTGAAAAGGTCTAAAGAGAGTTTGCCTAAAACTTCAAGAATAGCTTTAACATCCTTGCCATGAGCAAGAATACTTTTCTGAGCCTTATAAATCAGACTCTGATGTTTTATAGACAATTCTTCAGACACCAAGAAACTCCTTCAAATATTCAATAACAGAAATGATTAGTCATATTCTGACAGATTCTACAAAATAATCAGTGATTTTCCCTTTTTCAAATCTTACTATAGTGTAGTCGCATTTAACTGCTCCCCATTTCGGAAGCAAGGTAAGCGGACGTCTATCAATATTCTTTTTCCACCATAATTCGGGTTCTATACCAAAAATTGTATTTTCGGTAACAACTGACCCCGTATCACACTGCAAAAAGCAATTATCGGCATATAGAGACGGCATTGTCATAAAACCTGTTCCTGAACCAAATATCAGAAGAGAACATCCTTTTTTTGAATATCTCCAGGTTAAAGCCTGTAAATATTTAAAATCAGAACTACTCTCATTTATAATTACGGGCAAATCATCTTTTTTGTTTTGAAAAAATTCATCTAATTCTATATAGGAATTATCGACGGGTATTTTTCCATTTTGCCCACAAGTGCTTATAAACCAAAAAGCCTCTTCTTTGTGATTTATATACTTGATACTGGTTTTAGCTGAAGCTCCCGGCAGGTTTAGACCTCTTAATACTGGCCAATCAGACTTCGCAAGAACTGAACGGCAACAGTTTCGGCTTAATGCCTGTTCCCCAACCATGACTAAATCTATTCCGTTATCAAAGAGCATTTCTAACTGTTCACCAAGTTTTGATGAAGTTAAAAACAAACCATCTGCATTACAAACGATTACAGAATCGCTTGTCGCTTTAGCTTTTATAGTATCAACAAGCTTACGAACAGCGTCTTTTGCTATTTCGTGCTGTATAGTTCCAATAAAAGCTATCGCTACCATAGTAGCAATATTTTATCACAACATTTTTTATATTACTAGTTTTTAATTGTGTACTTGTTGGGATTTATAAAAAAATTTACGCCAGTCTTACAAAAAGCCGCTCAAAAAGACTCTTTGAGAAAATATCAAAGCGTAAATTTTTCTTTTTAAAATTTTCCTATTAAACTTACACCGACAGTTTTTTCTTCTACATTATTCTGGTCAAAAACCTTATGTCTTTCAACATTGTTCTGGAATGCAGCTTCAAGAGACAAACATTCACCTAATCCCTTTTCTAGAGCAATTCTCCAGGTTTTTCTCTTGTAATTAGAGAATAGTTCATCCTGCATATCATGATAATTAAGGTCAGCATATTCAGCTTTAAACTTAAATACTAAAGATTCAATAATATCGTAATCGCAACAGAAAGCGGCTCGTCTTTCTGTTTCATCAGGAGCGAAAACACCGGTATTATAGTATTCTCTTTTTACTGAACCAAGAAGCACGCTTGTACGGTAATTTTTTCCGCAATATAAGCTTTCATAAGTTACAGAATTTGCTTTGTTGTTTTTATCGGCATTGTGTTTATACTTATAAAATTCATGACTGTATGTAAAACTTTGAGAAAAATTCTTTGTACAGTCATAATCCACAGTCATAGCTGCATAATTAGAAAAGCCATCGTGCAAATCATTTATATTTGATTCTCTATCATAATCCTGATCTGTATATACTTCATTAAATCTTACTCTCATGTTTTCAGTGCTCTTATAAATTGTTTCAAAGCCGCCAACGATTTCGTTACAATCAGTATCTAACCTGACTCTTTCTCGCTGAGCAATTTCTCCGAAACCTCTCATATAAAGTTCACCACGAGTCTGATTTAAGACATACTTAGCCGTAGGATCATCATCTCTTGGATTTCTTACATAAGTAGTATAGTAATCTATTGCATTTCTGGCAGCCATTGCACCAGGAACCTTTTCAAAAGTTGCTTTTTCTCCTCTTGAAGAGTTTGCAATCTGAACATACTCGCTGCGGCTTGATATTATTCCGGAAACTTCAAAACCTACTCTGCCTTCTCTATAATTCATAACTTTGTCAGATTGATATTCACGTTCTTCGTAACTACCAGTAAAAGCAGCACAAGCTCTTTCGTCAAAGTCATGAGCAACCATGGCTCGCCCTTTATTTGATCTGTAATCAAAGCTTTCGAATTCACCACCGTCATAAATATTGTTGATATAATCAAGCTGTATATAATCGTGGGGTCCGGCAGATAAGCCCAAAGTAACTCGCAGATTATGGTCTATTTCATTGAACTTATTTGAAGTATAATCAATACTAAAAGGATCTTCTCTATTATAATGTCTTATATATGCAGATTCTTTGAAATCCAAAAAGCTGACATCACTCAAATCGGTTTTCAAAGAAAAATCCAAATCTGAATCTGTTCCGTAAAAACTTTTATCGTATTGCTTTTTCTCGTATCTTGGCACAGGATTAGTATAGGAGTAAACCTTATCAAAATAGTCTTTTCTTGTGCTTTCAACAAAAGCTTTTATTCTAGCATTACCTTCAAAGCTAGTATTTTCATCTGCTTCCTGGGCAAATGCTGAACTAATTACAGACTTTGAGCCCAACGTAAGAGCCAAAGCTGTAGCTAAAGTTAATAATAGTTTTTTACTAATTTTTTTCATTATGCTCTATTTGAAAAATCAATAACAATTAAAGGTCAACTTTCACTCGACAAATATTTAAAATTTATGAATGATAAAATTCTAGAATTGAAATTTTATTAAAATGATTGTAGTATTTCTTTCCGTATGACAGACAGAATAGATACAGAAAAAAAAGTATTGTTACTTCCTCCTCCAACCATACAGGGTAAGAGTGAATTTTTTGACATGGTTGGCGTTTCTGAGGCAATGCGTCAAGTATTCAAAAAAGTAGCAATGTATGCCCAATCTGATGCTCCGGTTCTAGTAACAGGAGAAACAGGAGCAGGTAAAGAAGGAATAGCCTCTTCAATTCATAAATTAAGCAAAAGAGCTAATGGTCCTTTTATTACCATGAACTGCTCTGCCATAACAGACACACTTTTTGAAAGTGAATTATTCGGTCATGAAAAAGGTTCATTTACCGGAGCGATAAAGTCTCATAAAGGCCGATTCGAACGAGCAAACGGCGGAACCTTATTTTTAGACGAACTAGGCGACTTGCCACCTCTTTCCCAGGCAAAACTTTTAAGAGCCTTAGAAACTTCAACAATTGAAAGAGTTGGTTCTGAAACACCTATAAAAGTAGATGTAAGAGTTATTGCAGCAACCAACCATAATCTGGAAAAAGAATCATTAATCGGTTCTTTTCGCTCAGATTTATTCTATAGATTAAGTGCACTCCATATTCATGTTCCACCTTTAAGAGAACGAATCGAAGATATTGAGCCTTTAATTCAGCATTTTATTGGATTATTAAACAAAAAATATGGAAGAAATGTAGCTTGTTTAACCAAAGACGCAATACACTTGCTCTCTCAATACAGATGGCCAGGCAATGTCAGAGAACTCAGAAATCTGATAGAAAGGCTTTTTGCCGAAAATCAGACAGATGTAATTGGTCTGCGTTCACTAACTGACTGGTTCCAGGAAAGACAAATTGCAGCTCAATACGCTATGGATCAGGAATATCATGATGTTATAATTCCGCCTAACCGTCAGCCGATTCTATTAGGTCACAATAATCAAAACGCAAATACACCCAATGTGGTTACTTTACACACCAAAGGGAAAAACCTAACAAAGAAAAAAATAATAGATGCATATAGTTTAGCCGGAGGCAATATTACAGAAGCCTCACGAATTTTAGGAATTCATAAAGCTACTTTTTATAGAACCATGCATTCCTTAGGGCTTACAAGAGAAGATCTCAACCTGCAGCCTATTGAATAAAAAAGATTAGCAGCTTAGATACAACTATATATAAAGTTCTATTATCAGCCATCAAGTATGCCGATAATTTTTATAGAGCTAGCTAATCATGAATATAAACCATGGTAACAATTTATCGGGCATTGAATGGCAATGCAGCCATTGTGGCGCTTTGAATAAAGTCGCTGCCGCAAAGTTCTGCGGTAAATGCGGTTCTGCTCGAGAAAAAGAAATTCTTAAACCTGTTTTAAAAGCTGTTGACAAATCTATTTTCCGAGAAGTCAAATCACCGACAAAAACAAAAAGAAGAATATTCTCCCATTTAAAACACATTTTTTACCCCACTAAGAAAAAAATGTATAAAGCTGTGATAGCGTCAGCGTTTATTTTGCTTGTTGCATCATTACTTAGTGGGTATAAACTTTATACCAATGTCGATGCTATACATCTTACCCAAACAAAGTTCACAGATGTTTCTCTAGACCACCCTATTTATACAGTATGCAAAAACCTATTGGAAATAGATGCTGTAAGTTTCAGAAAAAATGTCGAATTAGCCCCATATGAACAGATTTCTGCTTCAGAATGGAATCATGCGATTAATCAAGCTTCAAAATACTTAAACCTCAAATATCCAGAGGCTGCTTATTTCTCAAAAAATGAAGCAGTTTCTCTTGATAATTTGAACCACAAACTTAGACAATTAAAGCCTAACAGTTCTGAAATTCCTGATACCAGCAGAATTCAGAGTTTTTATATATTGGAGCAGACATTGTTCTATTAAAAAAGAAAAAAGGAGAGCAAATAATGAAACATAAATATATATACATCTTCTATATAATGGTTCTTTTATCTGCTATTTCATGGCGTGTTACAAGAGCCTACCCAAGTTTGTCAGAAATAAAAGACATCAATATTATTGAATCTGAAAATCAAACCCTGATAAATATAGATTTGTCTAAGGCAGCAAAGGTTGTTCCCTATCTTAAAGGTTCTGAAAACTGCTTTATTCTCGAATTTGATAAATCTACAATTACAGAATCATTGAAAACCAAAGCCTTTGCCAGTAGAGATGTTAAACTAGGCTATCTAAGTCTTGTTTCTGAAGAAAAGAATGTAAATAAAAGTTCAAAACCTGTTATCAACAAGAAAGTAAAAGCTAAGTTTTTCCTGAAACCAGAGTGCATACCATCTATAAAATATCTTGATAATAAGGTTGTCTTAAAACTCTCTGTTAAGGAAAACCTAAACAAACCAAATCAGCCATCCAATTCTCTGATGCACCCAAGCGAAAACAAGTTCGCTCCTGTTGTTTTAAGCTTAGAAAATGCTCCATTTAAGCCAGTAGTTTCAGAAATTGCCGCTCAGGCAGGAATGGATCTACATTTTAAAGGTAATTTTCCAGAAACTTTCTCTATTGAACTACAATCAGAAGACCCATTTAATGCAATTTGTTCTATAGCAGTAAAAACTAATAGTAATTTTTATAGAGATGGCAAAATCTGGTATTTAGAAGGTTCTAAAAAATAAGCAATGACGAAAGCAGCATTGAAAAATTTAGCAGCAAAAATATCGGCTTTTATTTTTCTATGCCTTGTTTTCATCTTTTTATCTGCTTTCACCTTCCCAAGCAATTCTAAATACCTAACCAGACTAGATATGGCCGTCTTAATGGAAAAAATCCTTGAAGACTCTTCAATAAGCGTTAAAGATCAATCCTTGCCTAGTTATTCCGATATTTCCAAAGAACAGCATAAATCTATAGAAAAAGTATTAAAGCTTAAAATAATGAATGGCTATCCAGACAATACTTTCAGACCTGATAAAAGTATGCATAATCTTGAAGTCATTTCTTATCTGCAAAGACTTACAGAGTATTTGAGGAAAACTACTCCTGATAGCTACTCTGCAAAACAGCTTTTCAGATTTTTATCCTATAGTGACGACCCCACAATAGCATTTGAATATAATCCTCTTAACTTTTCAAAAGAATTTGAAGATCCAAATGAATTAACATCTAAAAAATTAGCAGAAGAGCTAGCTTACAAGCTTACAAGACAAAAAAGCGAAGAAAAGAATTGCATCATATCTGGACAAATAGTAGACAGTCTTACCAATAAACCTATTGAAAATGCTTTTATTTCAGCAAACAAACAGGCAATTGCTGCAGGAAAAGACGGTAGTTTCTGTTTCAATCTGCCGAACAATACTCCAACAGCAGATATTTTTGCTGCCGCAGACGGATACCATCTTGCAGAAATAAGAAAAGACTTGAATTTAAGCAGAAACATGACCATAAGGTTAAGGCCAATAATTTCGAATTAAGAAACGAGAATACTTCCAACTCTTTCAATAATTTCCATAGGCAACGGCATTTGCCGTCTCACAGCAAAGCATAACCTCTAAAAGAATTATTGTTTTAAAACGAACCAAAACCGTGTATAATAGCTAAAAATATACGGTGAGGTTTAACTCCATGTCTAGTGAATTACACGCTCTTATCCTTGCTGCTGGCAAGGGAACCAGAATGAAATCAGAATTACCAAAAGTAGTTCATCCCATTCTTGGCCGTCCTATGGTTTCTTATGTAATAGACGCAGTAAAATCTGTCGGCTGCAATAAAACCATATTAGTTACTGGTTACAAAAGCGAAATAGTTAAAGCCTCATTAAAAGATATAAATGATGGTTCTATTGATTATGCAGAACAAAAAGAACAATTAGGAACAGGTCATGCTGTTCAATGCTATGCTAAATCGGTATCAGAACGTCCGAAGGACTTGCTGGTTGTTTGTGGAGATACACCTCTTATTTCTGTAGAAACCTTAAATAAGATGGTAGAAATACACAATAAGGAAAAACCGGCAATCACAATGATGACTCTGGTTATGAAAGAACCCGGCAATTATGGGCGAATCATACGTTCAAAAGATGGAAATGTTGCCGCTATTCGTGAAGCCAAAGACTGCTCGGAAAAAGAACTTGAAATAAAAGAAGTCAACCTGGCAGTTTATCTCTTCGATTCAGAATTCTTGTTCAATAACATATTTAATCTTAAACCCAATAACAAACAAAAGGAATATTATCTTACTGACTTAATCGAAATGGCCGTTAATCAGAATAAAAAGATAATAGCCGTAATAGAAAAAGATGAATCATCTACTTTGGGCATAAATAGCCGTCAGCATCTTTCTGAAGTAAGTTCAATTCTTCAAAAGCAGATATTAAACAAACTGATGGATTCAGGAGTTACTATAACATGTCCTGATCAGACTTTTATAGGTCCAAAAGTTAAAATAGGTCCAGATACTGTCATCGAACCTGGATGCATGATTTACGGTTCTACTGAAATACAAAGCAACTGTGTAATAGGTCCATACGTCAAACTAAACAATGTCAAGGTTCAGAAAGATACCAGACTACAGTTCTGCATTGTTGAAAACACTTCTATTAGCAGCGATAGTAAAATATCTCCATTTACCTCTGTAGAAGGGTGAAAGAATGAATCATTCAAGAGTTAAAATTTTTTCTTGCGGAGCTAACGATGCTCTTTTCCGCGAGGTTTGCAAATTTCTTGATATTCATCAGGGAAGAATGGTTCGTTCATCTTTTGCTGATGGAGAAATATACTGCCGAATCGATGAGTCGGTCAGAGGTTGCGATACATTTGTTATTCAACCAACCTGTAATCCTGTAAACGAAAACCTGATGCGCCTGCTAATAACAATAGATGCTCTAAAAAGAGCCTCAGCAGCCAGCGTTAATGTTGTAATTCCTTATTTAGGATATTCACGACAGGAAAAGAAAAGCCAGGGTCGTGAACCGATTACAGCTAAACTTGTTGCTAATCTCATTACTTGTGCAGGAGCCAACAGAATAATAACTGTCGACATGCATGACCCAGCAATTCAAGGCTTTTTTGACATTCCAGTCGACCATCTTTCTGCATCAAAACGCTTATCTGAGTATTTTATGAAACGAGATTTAACAAACCACGTCATAATATCTCCAGATACAGGCGGAGTTCTAAGAGCCCGTTCCTTTGGTAAAAGATTGAATCTGCCTATGGCTATCATAGACAAGCGCCGTCCTGAAGCTAATAATGCCGTAGTTATGAATGTAGTTGGTGATGTAAACAACAAACATTGTATAATTGTAGATGATATCGTTGATACAGCAGGCACTTTAACAACTGTTACAGAAAGTCTGCTAAACAACGGTGCTCTTTCTGTTGTTGCCTGCTGTACTCATGCTCTGCTTTCAAAACCAGCAGTAGAACGCATAGCAAATTCACCGGTAAGTGAACTGGTTACCACAAACTCAGTTCCTATAAATCCAGACAAAATTGAAAAATGTAGAATAAAAGTTCTATCAATAGCTCCTTTAATAGGTGAAACCATTAAAAGAATTTTTGAAAGACGCTCTATAAGTGAGTTGTTTTAAATAAGGAAGTTGTTTATGTTTAAATTTAAAAGAATAATTACTTTTTTAATAGCTGCAGCTATTGTTTCAACAACTCTTGGCGGTTGTTCCGGCAAAAAAAAGAATCCTGTATCACCAGTATCTAGTCCTTCTTCTGCAGAAAAATCTGAAAAATCAGAATGGGGAAAATCTCTTGAAGCCCGCACAGCTTTAGACAACAAAGAATACGATACTGTTGAATCTCTTGCGAGAAAAAGAATATCAGACAAGCCCAATGATGCTACAGCTCATTTCCTGCTTGGTCAGGCTCTAATGGGACAAAAGAATTATAGAGCAGCAAGAAAAAGCCTAGAAACAGCCTGTTCATTAGTTCCAGATAATCTTAATTATTCAAGAGAATACTGCAAAAGTGTGGAAGCATTAGCAAAAGAATCCGTTGAAAAAAATGAATATACAGATGCTATTTCCCTATACAAAAAGCTGATGGAAAAGGACTATGAACCATCAAAAACCGAAAAAGCACTGTCTGACATATACATTGCTTCTGCTCAAAAGACAATGAAAAGCGGCGACAGCTATGACGCTGAAGTTATTTTAACTGAAGGTGCAAACCTGTTAAGAAACAATACTGATATAAGACTGGAATTATCAAAATTATACATTAATGATGACAGACTTATGGAAGCTGAAAGACTTTTAAAGAAGCTTGTCAATTCTAATCCAGATAATTCTGAATGTATGCTTCTTTACGCAAAACTGCTTCAAAAAATGGGTGATGCTAATGAAGCTGCAGAAATGGCCAACAAAGTTCTTGGAATAGATCCCAACAACAAAGAAGCCGCATCTATACTAGGCAGTTCAGAAAGCAATGATATGCCAGTCATTTCTTTCAGTCCTATAAACAACTCAAATCTTTCTATTGAAGCAATAAACGAAAGAATTAAATTCTTTGAAAAATCTGGAAATTATGCAGAAGAAAAGAAACTTTTAGAATACTGCACAGATAATTATCCTGAAGAAACAGGCGCCTATTACAAACTAGCAGAAGTAAACGAACGCTTAGGCAATATTGATGAAGCACTTCAGGCCATTGAAAAATACAATTCAACTGTTCCTGATTCATCAGAAGGACAATTCCTTTACGCAAAATGTCTTAATCAGAAAGGCCAATGCGATTCTGCTCTAGCTATTCTAACAAAATTAGAAAACAGCTATTCTGATAAATTTGCTTTAATGAACGAACGAGGGCAGTCATTAGCTAGAAAAGGTGATTTTAATGGAGCAATAGAAACCTGGAAATCTGTTCTCGCACAGAATCCAAATAATGCAGATGCCTTGTTTTACTTAGGTCAGCTTTCTTCAGAAAGCGGCAAGCTTGATGAAGCAAGCCAATACTATGAATCAGCAATAAAACAACAGCCTTTCAACAACAAATTCAGATATTTTGCTGGTTTAAACCACATTCAAAAAGGAAATAAAGATAAAGCTGCCGCTCTTTGGAGCCTTTCTAAAGGTAATTTAAATCCATCAGATCCTTATGCAGCCAGAATACTCAGAGCAATGGGTGAAGATTCTGAACTTCAAGCTTCTGTAACCAATAGCGGAATCCCGTCTGTAAGTGCAGAAGACGCTAATGCCAGAGTTATTACAATAGACAATGATAATCCGGTTATGCCTCATGAAGTTAGTGAAATGCCTTCACCAGACTATTATCAAGCATTAGAATACGCTAGAAGCGGTAATTATTATGAAGCTGAAAGAATTTTCAGACAAATTACAGCTAATGAACCCAATAACTTTAATGCAATGATGAATCTGGGTAAAATCTATACTGCGACTTCCAAACCTAATATAGCAGCAGCAATATTCCTTAAAGCCCTTAAAATAGATTCTCGCAATATACATGCTCTTAAAGCTGTTGCTAATAGTTATTCTGAAGTAGGAATGCACAGCCTGGCTTCTCAGATTTCTGAACAGGTTAAGACAAATTATCCTGACCAGTTTCAAGGTTTCCCAGAATACGACAGCAAAGTAATCAAAAACGACCCAAGAGCCATTGAACCTATGGCAAAGGCTCTAATGCAGGAAGGTTTAAACAATGAAGCTCTAGCTGTTGTTCAAGGCGCTATAAGCGAACAAGCAGATAACAACAATCTTTATCTGCTTCAGGGCGACATATATAAACAAATGAAAATATTCGATTTAGCAATGGAATCATACAGACATGTTCAGAACGCTGACCAGCAAAGCCCTGCTTCTTATATAAAAATAGGAGACCTTTATCTTGCTGCAAGTCAGCCAAATCAAGCTCTAACAGAATATAAGAAAGCAATGAACACAACCTTCATTGATCCAGACAGCATGTTTTACATTTCTGACCGCTATGCTCAGATGGGGCGTCTGAATGATTCCAGAAGCATCTTAGGCAAATTAAAAACCATGAACCTTAATATGGAACAAGTAAAAAAACTTGACCAGAGGTTAGGAACAAATTTCGCCGACCAAGCTTCTACTTCAGCTACAAAGAAATAAAAACCAAGAATAGGAGATAAAAAATGAGCACCAACGATACTGTTTTCAATGATGAAGATTTATTAAAACTTGAATCAGTCATAAAAAATGTAAAAGATGCTAACGCAAGAAAAAGACTTGTTCATTTGCAGCACGGGTTAAAAAAGAAAATTAAAGAAAGAAAAGAAGCTGCAGATTGTCGCAAACGTTCACTTACAACTGCCTATATGGTTATCATTCCTTTCACTATTCTATTTGCAATAGTTGGAGTTTACTATTTTCTCAAAAAGGAAGAATTGTTAAAAAACAATAACAAATAATTAAAGAATAAATATCAATAAATAAAAACTTCTCTTGATTATTAACTTTAATTATGATAGAATCCACAAATCACTTAGGGTGATATTGGGGTGTCGCCAAGTGGTAAGGCGTCTGCCTTTGGAGCAGATATTCGTAGGTTCGAGTCCTGCCACCCCAGATTAAAAAAGCACTATAACAGTTTAAAAGTTATAGTGCTTTTTTATTATACTATAAAATAATTATTGTGTTTGTTCTGTTGAATAATAAATAACCCAGGTCTTAAAAACACCTTGATTTGGCTTAGCAATCATTTCAAATTCCAAATCACCCCAGTTGCCACTGTTATAAACCAAGGCAGAACAACCGAAAGCAGGAATCTGATATACAACTTTGTTTACGGGACTTTCATTTAGAGATTTTCCTCTTAAACCGCTAACAGTATTACTTCTCAAAGAAATGCTCTTAAAGCTGTATTTTTGAGAATCATAACCAGGAAAAGTTTCTGCAAAACCAATATGGTCACAGTATAAAGCAAGACAAAAATCGTTAAAAAATGCGCTAAGACCAGTTGTTGCAGGATTAGCTTTCGGAAGAATATTCATTTCTATATCTTCCAAACCTTTCTTAACCCCAAAACTGCGTCCGCTTTCAAGCAGTTTTACAGTATTCCATCCACCACAGCGGTCGAATAGATATTGTGAGAACAAAAACTGCATTCCGTAGTTTCCAGCCGTTAAACTTTCCGGCCAATCATTGAGTTTTGTTTTTTCTGGATTAACCAGATAATTCTTAACTCTGGCAACATCCACGGTATTACCGTTAGCAAACCCTCTGCCAGAAGTCTGTCTAGCCATCAAAGAAAGACCAGCACATTGCCAATCAGTTCCGTAATAAATAGCTCTTGGAGTATCCCATCGCTGATTGTAATAGAACATATCATGCAAAGCATGACAAAGTTCAGCATAAAATTCCTCAGAAGAACTTTTAAAACGGTTTGGACTTGCAAATATTATTTCGGTTCCATTTGAATTCACTTGCTGGAACTGCTTATCTCTTGGATCAAAATAAGCAGCTTTATCTGATTTTGCATCAACTTTTTCAGTTAAGAACAAAACAATTCTTGGCTGGCTGTCTATATTACCTTCGGGAATGTCTAAAACACCAAAAGCAGTAGCTATAGAATCATAAGATTTATCAAAAGTTTCAGCTATTTTAAAACAATCATTTTGATTGATTCCTTCAACACTTTCTTCCAAATAAACAAGAGCATGAGTTGAAGAAGCCGCCAAAACACCAGTTTGTATCAGATCATTTGCGGCATCAAAAGGAGAAGGCTTTGTGAAATCTCTTACATAAACATCTATTGTTTCTGAAGCAGGTTCAGCCATAGAAGCTCTTAAACCTATAGATGGACTAACTTTAGGCATAATAATATTTTTTATAGTCTGAGAATAATGGTTGGTTGATGAAAATCTAGCAGCGTATTCAGAAGCTCTTGCACTAGTAGGCAAATCAGGCACCATCTCTGTATTACCACCCAAATAAGAAGAAACAACATAATAAGAATAATCGTCCGAAAAATTCTGACTGTAATTTCCAGAAAGAGTGCTGATAAAAGCTATAACTTCATTGGGTTTAAGCTGGGCCAGTTTTAATTTGTTGTCAAATGACACAGCCGTAAAATCATAGATTCCGTAATCGCTTATAGTAGCGCCAATATTGTTATAAGCAGTATATTTTAAGGTATTACTTTTCGCATTATTTACCTGAACAGCAACGTCAACAGAAGTTCCTGCTGCCACAACGTTATTATCTGGAGCTTTAAATGTTACTGAAGTATCAGTCTGGCTTATTATATCAGCCTGAGTTAATTCAAAACTACCGACAATAACCTTAAAATTAGCAGGATTATTTCCAAAATTATAACCATATAAAGTTATCGGTGCCCCCGGTAAGGAACGTTTAGGAGTCATGTATACGAGTCTTGGTGCAACAGTTATTGTTGCAGAACCAACACCATCAATAGAATATTCACCCTGATTAACAAGTTTTACAGTCAGAAAACCTGTTGTAGCATTAGCAGGTAAAGTTACTTTCTGATTATAAATAGTTGAATCTTCATTTATAGTAAAACAATCCTGTCCATTCAATTGGAATTTATTTCTACTGTAAACCTGGCTGAAATTTCTTCCGTTAACCACAACAGTTTGACCGCCACTGGCTATATTAGGATGAACCCCTAATATAACGGGCCTTCCTATAAAATTAATAGCATTAACTTCTTTAGAAGCCTCATCATTAATCAAAACTTTTACAGGTCCGGATTCAACTTTAGCTGGCAAATAAACTTTTATTCTACCATCATTAGATGAATTCCAATCCACAATCTGTGCATCAACACCGTTAAAGGTAACTCTTCCTGGTTTTCTACCACAACCGGCACAGAGAATGGTAACCTGATCTCCATCTGTGCCCCATCTCGGATTCAAAGAAAGAACCTGAAAATCAGAAGTATATTCATTGGTAGCATAACCTAAAGAAAAATTGATATTTTCAGTAACCTGCCCATTAAAAACTCTAACTTCGTTAACAACGGCGGCATTATACCCTTGAAGTCTGACGGTAACAAAATGGTCCCCGGCAGGAATTCCTTCTAGAACATAGTTTCCGTTTTCATCAGTAATGGCCTGGCACTGGTAAGCTTCAACTATAGCGTCTTTTAACCCAACACCAGTATCTAATGCAACAACTTTGCCTTTAATTTTACCAGTAGAAAACTCATCATAAGTCTGAGAAGAGCCTTGACTTATGGTTTTAGTGGACGACGTGCCCCCACATCCACAAATAAAAAAAACAAAAATAAAAAATAAATTTATAACTATTGATTTTATATATTTATTACTCATATAATGTTACATTAACATATACTGAATCAAACTTCAATTTGGTGCATTGAGTTTATTATACTTCGGTCATATGTTACGGGCTTTCTAATGCTCTTAAATAGAGATTGTTGAAAGGGCACAAAAAAAACATACAGATTGTGCTTTTTTGTTAAAAAATTTAAACAATCTGCCGATTTTAGGGGTGATATTATAACAAAAAAAAGCCCGTTAAGGCGAACAGGAGACAAATGAATATGGGGCAGACTAATATATTTAGGCTTTGCCAAGGAAACAAAAAGCTTATGCTTTTCGTGATGCTCTTAATGTTTTGTAGCATCACTTCTATAATTCTTGCGGATATGCCTCCGCAGAATGTGGCTATAGAAACAAATTTTGGCACTTCAGGAACTAACAACAGATTAAATGCTGCTGGTGCTGTTGAATTATCGGTCACCTGGCAAGGAGATTCTCCTCCATTTACAGCAAAATACAAAAAAGGCGGTAACGTTATATTAGCCGATCCTTCATTGACTGGTAATTCTACAAATGCTCGAATATCAGCTACCACTTGGGGTGATACTAATGGCGGTGCAGAAAGTATTACCGTTGAAATAGTTGACTCTGCTGCAAGAAGTGCTACTGGCATGAGCCAAAGCTTTATAATAGATACAAAAGGACCTGAGCTTACTGCCACATTAACAAACGGGCCTAATTTTTCTCAAAATTCCTCTGTTCGCATCCAAATAATGTCTAATGAAACTATAAACCCACCTACAGTTACTTGTGAAACTGTTTCAGCACAAATAGAAGGTAATGCGGCTCAAGGCACAACCTTCGTATATAATTTGCAACTTAATGAAAGTTTCTCTAATGGACAACATACTATTTTAATAGAAGCTAATGACGTTTCTGAACCTCAGCCGGGAAACAAAGGCACAACTTCTATTAATTTTACAGTAGGAACCTCGTCTTCTGGTTCGACCTCTATCGACAGTAGTAATCCAGCATCTCCAACCAATGCTCAGAATGTGATTTTGTCTGGTAAAGCACCAAATGGTACTAAAACAATCAAATTGTTAGATAACGGTGCAGAATTAGTTTCCTTTGCTATAGGTAATACTGACTGGACTTACAATTTGCAACTAGAAGCCAAAGATTATAGTTTAGTAGCTGTCAGCTATGATGAACTGAGCCAGGAAATATCACGCTCATCAGCTTTCCCTCTGGTAATTGACAGAGAAGCTCCGGGGGTTCCAACATTTTCATCTGAAAGTATACCAGCACAAACAAATCAAACGTCATATGAATTCAGCGTAAGTGTTGAAGGCTATGAATCAGAAAAATCTGCTCCTGTTACCGTGCAGGCATACAATAATGATGCTGCTGTTGGCAATATTGCCAATATATCACAAAATGGCAATCCAGCAAGAATTACAGTTCCTTTGAATCCTGGAACAAACAACATTTACTTCAGATCTATAGATAAAGCTGGCAATCAGTCTGAAAAGAGCGCCCAGGTTACCATTAATCAAAGTGGTGAAGCTACTGGAGGCGTTTCCAGCATATTAATAGACAATTCTTATCCTTGTCCAGCTCCACAAACAGCTATGTTCGGTTCTGGTAACCACAGTTTACAGATAACCTTTAGTCAGGATTGTAACACAACTGCAATTCCAACCGTAGAAATAGTCTGCGGAGGCGGCGGTAAAATTGTAGTTGCTTCTAACTGGACCGAAGGTAATCCAAGAGTCTTATCAGGAACTTTCTCCATACCCAACAATGGAGGAGCATCCATTGATGGTCCTGCTCAAATAAGTATAAAAGACGCAAAAGATACTTATGGTAATACTCTTTCCCCATATACGAGCACCGATGGATCATTGCACATAGATTCTACGGCTCCAACCTCAACCATTACAAACCCATCTCCTGTCTATGTTTCAAAATCTAATCCAACAGTTACGCTACAAGGTACTGTTGTCGACAACGATAATGGATCAGGAATTGATTATCTAGAACTTTTTACTAAAAAAGAAGGCGAAGAATGGTCCTCCGCAGGAAAAGTTCCTCTGCAAACAGGAAATCAATCTCCATGGAGTTACTCTTATACTCCCAGCGGTGTTGAAAATGGAGAAATTTTGCTTGTTACAAGTGCTGTTGATAAAGCTATTCGTCCAGCAGAAGGCGAAGGAACAGCTATAGGCAATGCAGAAAGTATTACAAACAAAACAGGAATTACTCTTTTTATAGATAATACCCTGCCTGGTGTTGAAAGAATCAGCTTGAACAATACAGGTGAAGATATATCTGTTTATGGAGACAATCCTGTTATAGCAAGCGATATAACCAGACTTGTTGTTGTTGCTTCCGATACTGGTTCAGGAGTTGATTTAACTAATACCAACTTTATATTTAAGCTCACTAATCCATCTGGGCAAGATATATCTGGTGAAAAAACCAACAACAATATAAACACTATCTATTTTGACTTCCCTGTTCTTACAGCATCAGGAGAGTATACGATAACAGTTACTCCAGTTGATAAAGCAGGAAATACAGGAGAAACAGTAACAAGAAAATTCACTCTTGACAAATCAGCACCTGATTATGCTGTATTCTCACCGGATTCTCAGGCTATAGCCAACAAAACAGAAGCAAGCCTAGCCTCAAATTCTGTTAAAGTAGTCCTTTCTAATTCTCCTGCAAATTCAACAGGGACAGTACCAAGCTATGCTGGTTCTACAATTTCTGTAAAATACAATGGAGTTGAAGTAGGAGAGAAAGACACAGCAGTTACCGATGCCTTAGTAGCAAAACTTCATGGTGGCAATTTATTAACAGACGGCAGTCATGACGGTAATTACTATATTTCAGTTACTCCTCGTTCGACAACAGGAATAGCAGGAACAGCAATTACTAGCAGCTTTATCTATGATACTCAACCACCTGTAATTATAGAATCTGTTCCAGACTTCAAAGACCCGACTGTTAATACTGCTAGTGGAGTATGGTTCGGTTTGAATACTAATGAATTAAGTATTACAATGTCAGACGCACCAAAAGATATATTGGAAAACTATAAAGACCAATATCCTGTAACAGCAAGTGAACCTGTTATACCAGGTGATACATCCTGGTATAACGGTAGTGGTTCTGGTATTAATAAGACAATAAGTTCTTTTACTTGGCTTTTCCCTGCGGCTGGAGGCCCTCCAACAAGTCATAAAGTTGAAGGAAATAAATTCATTGTTTCTAGACCTCCTGTCCCAGCTGATACATCCGCAGGTGTGGTTGATTTTACTCCAACTATTATTCTTGCAGATAATGTAACAACTGGTGTAAATGTTCCTAACTCATACTCTTTAAATAAAACGTATAGATTTGACTATTTGGAACCAAAAATAGAATTAGCAACAGGTAATGGCAAAAAATTCTGTAAGAATATCTTGAAAGTTGAAGCTAAGGCAGAAGATGTAGGAAGCAACGGAGATCTCCAGGTTTCTAAAATCGAATATACCGAAGAAGAAAGCGATAACGCAACCTGGAAAGTATTAGAAGTTAAAGTATTGCCTGCAAAATCAGCTTCATTCACCTTATCTCTAGACATAACCAATAAAAAAGATGGGAACTATAAAGTATTTTTCAGAGCAATTGACCGAGCTGGAAATATCTCTTCTAAAAAAGAGTTTACTTACATAATAGACAGAACTCCGCCAAGTTCTCCAGAACTTACAATTCCATTAGCTGACTATACAGTAAACAAAAGGAACCAGAGTTTTAAATGGAACTCTGTTACTGATGCAACATCATATTTGTTCCAAATATCTGATGATTCATCGTTTAACAATATTCTAAATCATACTAGCAATCAAGTATATACAGGATTAAAAGGCTACGTAACCAGTACAACAGATGGTTCTTTCAGCCTTCCCAAAGACGGAACTTTCTATTGGAGGGTTGCATCTCTAGAAAAATGTGAAGATGGTTTTAATATCAGTGAATTTTCTGAAACAAGAAAAGTTATTATAGATACCGTAAAACCATATGTTGTATCTATATCACCTTCACCTAGTAGTTCCAATAGTATATCTACAGGTATGGTAACCTTTACCATCAGATTCAATGAACCTATTGATTCTACGATAGATGTATCCGCAACATTAACTTCTGCCGGCGGACAGGTAATGAAAATAGAAAAAGTTAGCAGCAGCGGTGATACTTGGGTTGGAACAACTGTTATTCCTAAGAATAATAGTGCTCTCTATGACGGAAATGCTGTTATATCTGTTGATAAAGCCACAGACTTAGCTGGCAACTCTATGGCTGTAGACAGTTCTCATACAGTAGTTGTAAATACAGGTCCAGCTTTTATAACCAAGCTCTTCTCGAATCCGGCTAATGAATATGAAATTACTATCATTACCAGATCATCAGAATCTCTGCAGACAGCACCTAGTGTTATCGTCAGACAGAATTCTGAAAAGACTCCAGTAACCATGAATTTCTTAAAAGATAGATTCTATTCTGGTTCTTATAGAATAAATAAAGAAAATCCTGGTTCTGCCTATATTAATATATCAGGCACAGATCTTTATGGTAAAGTAGGAACTAATATTGTCGAATTCATTGTTGCAGATGTTAACGCTTCTTCAAGGTTGAATATCAGTTCTTCTTCAGGACGTGCTACTCTCAAAGCTGCCGAAAGTTCAACCTTCACACCTACAGCTGTTTATATCATTGACAGAGAAACACTAGAATCACCTTTCTCTGTAACTAATGAATCAACAGTTAATGCAACCCTTAGAGCAAGTGCTGGAGTTAGCACCAAATCTTCTAAGAAGAACAATTCTGAACTGGTAGGAATTCTTGGACTTGATGAAATTGGCCCAAGCAGTGTCAAATTAAAGAAATGCATGTTGTATACTGCCGATGTTAATGGTGAAAACATTGACAAAGCATCATTAGATAAGATTCACGTCTATCGTCAGGATGCAAATGGCAACTGGGTATTCCAGGGCGGTGAACTGAAAGATTACAAGATTTCGGCACAGATTACCGGTCTTGGACGTCTAGCACTCATGTCTGATAAGACAGCACCAAAGATGAGTTCTTTGACACCTTCTAATCAGGAAAAACTTAATACCAACCGACCAGAAATCAAAGGTCAGTTTATTGATAATGGTTCAGGTCTTTTAACAGATTCATTCAAGCTTTACATTGATGGTTTGCAAGTAAAGGAAGCTGAAATGAATAAAGACGGAACTTTCAGTTATCAAGTAAAGCAGACTCTGAAAAAAGGTAAACATGAAATTAAGTGTGAAGTTTACGACAAAGCTGGAAATAGTTTGGTCAGAGCTGTTACAGTTGATGCTCCAGATCCAATAAGAATAGGTGAATTCCAAGCTTATCCAAATCCAGCCAGAGGTAACCGCATAAGTTTTGCCTTTAACTTCGGTGCAGTTCCAGATTCTGCTTCCTTGAAAATATATGATTCAGCAGGACATCTGGTAGCTAAGTTTGGTCCAGAAGACTTTGACAGAGCATCTGGTCTTATGCGTTGGGATCTTACCAACAGAAAGGGTAAGAGAATAGCTAACGGCACGTACATCTACAGACTGGAAGTATCTGCCAATGGCCAAAAGATTTCAAAACGCGGTAAAATAGCAGTTTTGAGATAAATAGACATCTAAACCCAAAAAGACCTCCTTTAAATAAGGAGGTCTTTTTTTTGTTATTAATTTATAAAATAAAGCTGCCGATAATGAAGATAGCTATAATTATCGGAGGCTTTATGAAAAACCAATTTAAAATAATCATAATGCTGCTGATTTCAATACCTTTAGCAATAGGTATTACAGGCTGCAGCGGCGGTGGTGTTAATGGAGAAGGAAAAGGTTCCTATGATACCGGAACCCCAGTAGTTAGAGGAAATATTTACAATGATACTGGTTGGGAATATCTTTCAAAGGGACAATACGATAGCGCTATAAAACACTTTAACGATGTTCTTTCAGAAAGTCCAACTGAAAGCGAAAAAGCTGAAGCTTATAATGGTATTGGCTGGGCAAAAGCTTTCAATGGTAAATTAAAAGATGGGATGAAATATTTCCAGTTGGCAGCCGATCTTTGTGATGACGCAAAAGTTGGTTTAGGAGCTGCATATATACAGCAAGCTTCTCTTAGCGATTTAGAAGAAGCCATTCAGATTCTTTATGTTCAGTTAGGTAAAAGTAAACCTAAATTTAACTATATTCCCGGGAGAGCCACAGGTGTTACCAATGCAGATGTTCACGCTATGTTAGCTTATGCTTTTGCGGCAACTGGTGACACAGAAAAATCAGAACAGCAACTTGAATATGCCAAAGAACTTGAACCCAATTACGAAGGGAAAAGCATTTCACAGCTATTCAGCGCAATTGAATTTCTTAACAGCTATTAAACAAACGGTATAAAACATTTATTTCTGGAGGCATTATGAAGAACCTTACAAAAATCATTGCAATAATTACTGCAATGATGCTTGTTATAACCATGAGCGGCTGTACCAAAGTCAAGAACAACAAGGCAGCTCGTGGCAATATAACAGGCAAAGTTTATGATTCAAATGGTAAAGTTCTTTCAGGTGCCAAAGTAGAAATATACGGTGGTAATCCATCAACAACCACCGACTATATGGGAAAATATATGCTTTCCGGATTAGAACCCGGACAACACAAAGTCGTAGCTACAAATGCCAGTAAAACAGTTATAATCATTGTTGATGTTGTAAGAGGTGAAACAACAGAAAATTGTGATTTGACATTTAAAGTAACCGATGGATTGCCACCACTGATAACAAATGTTAAAGTTGCTAGTCTGACAGAGAATATAGCGACAATAACATGGACAACAAACGAAGCAGCAGACTCTTTTATTGATTATGCTACAGGTTCTATAGGCTTAGCTTACACCATGTCAGCCTCCGACACTAGCATGGTTACAGATCATTGCTTAGAACTTAAGAACCTAATACCTGGTTTGACTTATCATTTCAGAGTTAAAAGCCGCGACTTTGATGGTAACGAAGGTATATCTTCAGATTATCAGTTTACAACTCCAGCAGGAGATGCACCAGCAACTCCGGTAGGCTTCTATGTTGGAATTGCCACAGAAAGCGAAAAGCTTGACTTAATGTGGATAAGCAATACAGAAGAAGACTTAGCCGGTTATAATCTATATCGTGCAGAAGGAGCTAATGGATCTTTCATAAAGGTTAATGGTTCTCCAATTCCAAATACAGAAGCAGCTGTAACCTACAAAGATGAAGGTCTCAAGATTGCCACAAAATACTATTACCAGTTAAAAGCTGTTGACCTAGCCGGCAATGAAAGCCAGCCAACAGACACACATTCAGCAGTAACTCCGGGAATTCTCGACGAAAACAGAACCTGGACTATAGCCGATAGTCCATACATAATCTGTGGTGACATAAGAGTCAAAGGTGGTTCTTTATTAACCATTGAACCTGGCGTTGAAGTCAGATTTGCCAAAGAAGCAATTATATCTGATTCACTTGGTGCAACAATGACTGAACTTATTATTCAAGGTGGTCTTATTGCATCAGGAACAGACAGTAAACCAATTGTATTTACTTCTGCAGATAATTTTCCACGCAAAAGCGTCTGGGGCGGTCTTGTATTCTATGGAACTACACAAGCAGACAATATTATGAGGAATTGCACAATAATGTTTGCTGATACAGGAATAAAAAGCGACGGCTCTACCCCTTCAATTGAAAACTGTGAATTCGGATACTGCGGTTTAGCTTTGGATTTAGGTTTATCTACTTCTCTCAATATAAAGGGAAATACCATTCGAGACTGTGATGTAGGAATGATATCTTTCGGATCAAATATACGAAATAATCTCTTTATAAGTTGTGGAACAGCAGTCTCTTTAATGGGTGCAGATTTCTTTGAAAACAACACAATAGACTGCATTACAGGAATAGAATTGCCAGCTGCAACAAAACCGACAATAAAGAACAATATTATTACCTATACAAATACCCTTTCCAAGGGGTTGTATGGAATCAACATGAAAGAATCTACAGCTTCTCCAACTGTTGAATACAACGATATTTATAACCTTTCTTATCCATATAACGGAATGACTGCATCTGGACCTGGTAACATAGCTTCAGATCCATTATTCATTGGTGGAACTATCTTCGATTATCATCTCCAGACACAAGCTGCTGGTTATGCATCTGATTCACCCTGTTTAACAGGCGGGGAATCAGGTTGTCAGATGGGTGTTTACGGTCCGTGATTCTAAAAAAAAAAATTCCCTTCCACAAGGAAGGGAATTTTTTTATTTCTTAAGCTTTTTTATACCTTTTAAAAACTTTATAACTTCTTCTTTTGCGAGAGAATCAGCAGTAACTTCTTTTGAAGGTTTTTCAAGATTGTTCTTTTTGACATATTCTTTTAGAGCCTTAACCATCTTCTCCATATCCTCTTTTGTAATGTTTTCCTTCATCTTATTAGTTTCAAACTGCTTACTGCCACTATTTAACTTATCACTGGTTTCCATTATTGGTTCTAATTTTTCGGCAGCTTCCTTAGTATCTAATTTACCATTACTTAAAGCAAACATTATGGTTCTAACAGCTTCCGCACCCTCTTCATCTACTAAGATTGGATTTTCTCCAGCTTTGGTAACTTTACCCTTAAGCATTCTATAAGCAGCCGCCATAGAAAGCTGACCATAAAGTTTCATAAAATCATTCTCATTTCTAGTTAAATAATTAAAAGAATCAATTATACCAATATTACCATTCGCAACATCTTCTTTTATTTCCTTCGTCAAAGAAGCAATTTCTGCGGCAGAATCCGGCTCAAAAGCAAATTTAGAACCTTCTTCTGCTACTTTTTGCACTACTTCTGCAAACATTTTTCTTCCCTCAGTATTTGCCCAATGATAAGTCCAGACAGCAGGAACAACTATACCTAAAATAATTAGCAAACATCCGCAACCAAGACAACCTAAACATCCTTTTTTCATTATTAATTACTCCATAAACCTAATTATATTAATTCTGTTTCAAATGTTTGACTTCTTCTACAGGAACAATCATAAACACCTGATCATTTTCACGAACAATTTCTGATAATTTTACACCAACTACACTACCTTTTCTAGCTATATCAACAGCTTTTTCATTTTCTTCTATAGAAAGCACCTTAAGAGTCTTAACTCCAGTCGTCTGGCCTTGAAACATAAGTTCATCGCCAACCTTAAAATCTCTGCCTTCAACTTTTATTTCAGCAACACTAACCCTTTTGAAAAAGTTAGTAACAACTCCAACATGAGTTTTACGATGTGATGCTTTTGAACCGTTTCCACCGCTCCATTCACTGATCTGACGGCCAAAGAAAAAGCCTTCTGAAAAGCCTCTATGAAATACAGAATCCACTTTTTCCAACAATTCTTTGCGTAAAGGCTCTAAACGTTCAAAGAAATCGTCTTTGCGGCGATTTTCCATATAGAAATCAATAAAATCTCTGTAAGCCTTAGTTACAACACTTACATATTCTGCACTGCGGCCTCTTCCTTCTATTTTCAGACTGTCAGCTCCGACATCTAAGAGCTTTTCTAAGAAAGGAAGAGAACAAAGATCTTTCGGACTCATGACATAATCCTGGCCAATCAGAAACTCTTTGCCTTCCCTTATGTCTTTAATCAAATATTCCCGTCTGCAAGGCTGCCGACATTCTCCCCTGTTTGCCGATTCATTAAAAGCAAATTGAGACATAAAACATCTGCCGCTTACAGAAACACACATTGCGCCATGAGCAAAGACTTCTATCTCTATTTTAGAGGACTCTTCACCTAATAACTTCTTAAGATTTGTTCTAATACTGGCAATTTCTTCCAAAGTGCATTCTCTAGCCAACACAAAACGCCTGATTCCAAAATTCTTATACAAAAAAGCTATTGAATGAGCATTTGCAACAGACATTTGAGTAGAAAGCAAAACTTTCATTTTATACTTTAAAGCTAGCTCTACAACAGAAAAGTCCCAACATATTATTCCATCAATACCAGCTTCTTTTGCCTTATTAACTAAATTTTCAGCTAATTCAACCTCATGATCAAAAATTATAGTATTTAAAGCTAAGTAAGCTTTTGCTTTATATTCATGACAAAGATTTGCAACAACAGGCAAATCTTCTACTGCAAAATTTTTGGCATTTGCTCTCATATTCATAGAAACAATACCAAAATAAACCGCATTTGCCCCAGAATCCAAAGCTGCCCTCAGACTAATCATATCACCTGCTGGAGCCATAAGTTCAGGGCGCTTTAAATTTTCGTATTCCATGTATACTCCTGAATATCTAATACGTTATCTTTAAACTTAATAAATTCATAAATCTGAACAGCATTCTTCTTGCCGCGAATTTCTTCAAATGGCATTTTAACAGCTTCTACATAATCTTCAATAAATTTTAAAGTTTGCCCGGAAAAAATGATTTTTGAATAATGCCCCTGTTTTGAAGCTGTTTCAAGCCTAGAAGCCAAATTCACTTCATCACCAATAACAGTTAAATCTTTTCTACGACGGCTTCCCACATCACCTAACAAGACTTGACCTGTACTTAATCCTATACCTATTTCAATTGGAAACAATCCTCTTTCTGCTCTATCTTTATTCATAAGTGATACAAAATATTTTATTCCTACAGCGGCTTTTATTGCACTTAAAGCATGATGTTCCTGCTCTGTATCATGGAAAATAGCCATTATTGCATCGCCTATAAACTTATCAACTCGACCATGATTAATTCTTATAATAGGTTCAGCTCCTCCAAGAAACTCATTTAAAACTTCAAATATTTTATCTGGAGTATTTGCTTCACTTATACCTGTGAAATTTCGTATATCAGAAAAAAGAATTGTTGCTTCAATGTGTTTCCCTTGATGAACAGTCTGATCACTATTGTCTTTTACAGCTTCAAGAACAGAATCTGAAACATAGGCTCTCATTTTCGCACGTTCTCTTAAACCTTTAACCATAGCATTGAAAGTCATACTAAGTCTGGCAAGTTCATCTTTTCCTTCTTCTGGTAATGCTACATTAAGATTGCCCTTACCAATCTGCTGCGCGGCTGAATCAATCTTTTTTATTGGCACAAGAAGACTAGATGAAAGTATCAAGCTTAAAGAAATAGAACCTAATACCGCAAAAGCAGATAAAGCAAAAAGCAATATTCCAACATCTCTTAGACGTAAATCTATTGGTCTGGTTGAAGTAAGCAGACAAGGCAAATAAGCTTGAGAATTCATGCTACTAAGAGGTTTCATCAAATATAGAAAGTTTTCACCATCAATATTTATGCTGCCCAATTCTTCTATTTTAAGCTTGGCAGAACGATCTAAAACATCTTGTAGTTTTTTCCAAACAGGTGAATTCGCTGGATAACTTTCAAAACCATCTGATTTCGAAAAAAATGATAATTCTGGAATTATAACACTTCCAGGTAATTGTTGAGCAGCAATATTATTAGTAGCAAATTCTCTTGCTGCGAAATTCTTTTCTATTAATTTATCATCAACATATACAAAAAGCGGTCGTATAGCGCCATTTATACAAACCATTATAGTCATAAAATAAAAATGAGAATCAATATATACAAAATGTCTTAGGTGCGTTGGTCTGGAAAAATCAAATTGCTCTTTTCCCACACCTTTTACTATCTCTTCTAATTCTTCTTCTATAGCTTCCTGAGCAACATTATTTTTAGGATTATCTGTTGGTTTTTCATATCTTTTAAGAACCTGCTTAGACATGAAAACCAAGGTTTTTTCCAAAGGTTTTTCTAACCCAAGCCAACTTGTAGTAGCAATACCGCCTTCATTCTTAAAGAGAATGTATTGGTTTATTATTCCTTCTTCAACTGCCTTATTCATGCCAAAAGCAACTTGTTCAACAGTATAAGGTTCGCTCCCAATCATACTTTTCAATTGATCAAAAAGCCCAATCTCAATAAGTCTTGGAGTATCTTTATATCGCATACTTAAAGCTTCAAGCCCAGAACGCATTCTTACATAAGCAGACTCCTTCAAACGACCTTCTTCATGAGAAATAAATGTTTTACCTATACTAATCAAGCTCAATAAAGGAAGAATGATTGCTATTAAGAAAATAGCTGCAATTCGTTGTCTAAGCGAAATATTACCCAAATGCAGGCGCTTTATGTAAAAAGACAATATTGAAGAAATTATCACTAAGACGACACAAGTAATACTAAGCCACAACTGCATATAGCCTTTGCTTATCAAAGAGTCAGACATATCAGCCAAAGATAAAAGTCTGATTTCTGATTCTTGAGTTGCCACACTCGTATCTTCTATGGTTTTTTTAATATATTTTCCACTTTGGTGATCTAGGGTTAAAACATCTTTCCTACGAGCTATAGTTGTTCCTATCAGATAGTTTCCATACTCAAACAATTCATTTGTTCTAGAATTATAAGCTTTAATCAATCCTTTTACAAAATTATCACTTTGAGCAAGAGTAGAATCCAAGACTAAAGACTTGTTTTTGGAAATATTAATAGCAGCGATGGGATACTTATAATTGTCCTTAGATTTTTGTCTGCGTATAATTAAACGCTTATACCAAATATTTTCCGGAAGTTTTTCCGGGAAAACAATAACCCCACATACTCCTGCTATTTTAGTTGGAGCTCCAAATTGGCTGAAAGATAATCCATCATAAGCCCAAACAGCATAACAGTCCTTTTTAAGCCATTTTGTTTTTGCTGTTTGATATTTATATTCGAAAACATGCTCGGGCTTGGCATCACTCCCCATAAAGCTCTGCATTTTATCTTTAGCACTCATATAATCTGCTAAAGTTTTATCATAATCATCGAACTTATAATTGCATTTTGCATTACAATAAACATATATTCCACCTTTTAAGCATCTCTGCCAATATCTTGGAACTTCAACAATACATGGCGATTTCACCGGTAATACATCATAATTTTCATCTAAAAAAATCCATTTAAAAGCACCTGGATATGCTTTATCTGCTTTTTCTATAAAATCCTTAATAACCTCTGGTTTTTGACGGCATATTTTCTTATCCTCTACAAGAACAGACAAAAAATCTTCTATCTGATAATCTTCTGAAGACGTACCTCCTAAGTCGGCTATCTGATGTCTGAGCTCATGAGCAATTGTTTCTCGCTTAGCCAGATATTGTTCTTCAATCATGTTGTTGATAGAATAAAAAGCAACACAAACCGGCAAAACAACAATAACAGCAAACATGAATAGATTTTGTAGCGAGAAATATTGTTTCATAGCCGGTTTTCTAAACAACTTATAATCTTATATTCCAATAACTAATATATTAAATTTTACTAAATTATCAAGAAAACTACAATCAAAGTATTATTTGTAGTTTTCTTTGCTTGTATTAATGTTTACATTTCTTTTTATTATTTTTCTTATTAAAACTTAGAAAAAATGGTATAGATATTAAATAGCCAAGCAAAAAGGAGATAACAATGAAAAAGACTAATCTTTTTACTGCTTTGATTGCAGCTTTATTATTAAGCAATTCTGTTTATGCTGAAGAACCAGCAAAAACAACAGACAAAGGTTCAAAAATAACTTATCAGAACGAAACACTAAAAACTATTCACCAAAGAAAAAGTGTTCGTAATTATATTGAAAAAGAAGTTACCAAAGAACAGCTTGAAACAATAATTAAAGCTGCTATGGCTGCTCCGACAGCTATTAATGCTCAGCCTTGGCAGTTTCTTGTCGTAACTGACAAAGCTCTAAAAGCCAAATATGCAGAAGGCAATCGTCAGGCAGATATGATTAACAAATGTTCTGCTCTAGTTGTTGTATGTGGTGATAAAACAATAGGAAACGAAAGAAGCTGGGCTTATTGGGATCAAGACTGTTCTGCTGCTACAGAAAACCTTCTATTAGCTGTAGAAAGCCTTGGACTTGGTGCTGTATGGACAGGAATATACCCTGGAGAAGACAGAATAAAAACAGTAAAAGAAAAATTTGCTCTTCCAGACAATGTTGTTCCTTTGTGCGTTATTCTTGTAGGTTATCCTGATGGAACCGACCAGCCAAAAGATAAATGGAAACCAGAAAGAATCCATTGGAATAAGTATTGAGTAAGTTACAAGACACAAGTTGCAAGATACAAGATGTAAGATTTAAGTTATAAAAATTCTTGTGTCTCCATCTTTGGTCTTGTATCTTATGTCTTACAACTCAAGCTTTGATCTTATATCTTAAATCTCAAACAAAATCATGGAACCCAAAATAGACAGAGTCGAAAAATCAAAAGAATTGTTTTTAAAAGGGTTTAATTGTTGTCAAGCCGTATTTGCCGCTTTTGCAGACAAATACGGCATTTCAGAAGAAATGGCCCTCCGATTAGCAGGTGCTTTTGGTGCTGGTTTTGGTGGAACAAGAGAAGTATGCGGTGCTGTAAGCGGAATGACCTTAGTCTGCGGACTTGAATGTGGTGCAACTACAGGTGACCAAAGCGCAAAAAAAGCCTGTTACCTTAAAGAACAGGAGTTACTTGAAAAATTCAAAAAGATTCACGGAACCATTATATGCCGTGAACGATTAAAAATAGGCAATACAAAAGAATTTCCCATGGCTTCGGAAAGAACTAAAGAATATTATGCAACCCGTCCATGCCTAAAAGTTATTATGGATGCCGCACAAATTATAGAAGACTCTTTCAAATAATCACTCTAACAGCTAATTTTAAATAACTCAATTAATACTTATTTCGTCAACACAAAAGTAAGCCAGAAAACCCCAGGACGACCTAATCTATCGGGTTCTTCTTCCCCATGAGTTACAGAAAATCCGGCATCTTTGAAATATTTAATCCAGATTTCTACAGGCATAACATTCATAGTTCTGCCTTTTATATCAACACCATTATCGTTTACGTCATCTCTAGTGGTTGGAATAGAAACAAGACCTTTTCCGCCCTTTTTTATCAATCTATAAAGTTCTGTTAATGTAGGTGGCAAATCTTTTTCGTAGAGATGCATCAAACAAGCTACAGAATAAAAACCATCAAAATATTCGTCTGGAAAATCAATTCTGCAAGGTAGAATTCCAAAAACAAGTCTGTCTTTTAATTCTGGGTGACGCTTGGGAATTTCTGCCAACAAACCTTTTGAACCATCTAAAGCAATAACATCATAGCCGTCTGCCAATGAACGAGCTGCATCTCTACCAGAGCCACAGCCTATTTCCAATATTTTAGAACCAGCAGGAATTTGTGCTCTGACTTCTTTATGAAAAGGGTCTAGCCTTATAGCATCGTGTTTATCACAAAAATCGGCAGCATTTTCATCGTAATAAGCTATCGTGTTATTCACTGTTTTATCTCTTACTTTGTGGTTTTCTTCTTTCGGAGTCTGACTCTGATGGCTTGAGAAGCAGCATTGTCATCTAATCCGATTATGCTTTTTGTTTCGTATAAGACATCTAGACCAACAGCTAAACTATTAAGAGTTTCTTCTGTAAGTGCAGAATAAGGGAAAAAGACGTCATTGCCGTCAGCCCCTTTAATCAGCCCCATTTTCTTTTCGTTGTCGAATTTTGTGATTTTGCCAGGAAGCACTTCTGCTTCAGATGGGGTGCCTATTTTTTCTACTTCTACTGCAACCGGGCTCATTTTGTCTTTTACAACACCAAAGCGCACTGCATCGCCTTTTTTTAGATCTGCTTCGTTTTCATTTTTAATTGCAGTATAGTGAAGCAGAACATCTGGGTATTCTTCACAGGTAACAACACCCAAACCAGATTCTTTATTATACCACTTGACTCTGCCTTCGACATAAGCGTCTGGTGTCGGGTCGTAAGTCATTTCTTCGACTGTTTGGCCTATTTCTTTTCTTACAGATTCAATCTGGGTTATAAGCTGTCGAACTTCAGGCTGGTTAGGATCTGCTTTCAGACAATCTTGAAAAGTCTGAACAGCCATACCAAGAAGACGTTTTTTGAAGTAGACGAGACCCAGTTCCATTAATGAAGGAGCATTGCTTGGCTTTATTCTCAAAGCTTCTATTAAATGACTTTCAGCTTCACCAAGCATATCCATTTCAGACATTATGCTACCTGCTTCACGGTGAAAAGCAGCATTGTATGGATATCTCTTCAAAAGCTGCTGGTAGGTATCCAGAGCTTCTTCAAAGAACTTCATATGATGATAAATATTGCCTAGCTGTTCCATAGCTTCAGCATTTTTAGGATCAACCTTCAAAAGTTCTTTGAATTCTTCTGCTGCAATCAGATAGTTTTCTTCTGATTTGTCATCTTCGTGCATCAGTGAGTATATATCGCCAAGATAGCGATGGAAGAACCCCTTTCGCTGGCCTGTTTCCAAACCAAGTTTATAAAATCTTAGGGAGTTCTTCAAATCGCCTTTCAAGCGGTAAACCAACCCCATAGTTTCGTAGTAGTCTGGTTCACCCGGATTCTGATTCATGCACCAATTCAGCTTTTCTACAGCAGAATCCAAATCTCTGTTATCTAAATCGTAAACGGCTTCTTCATATTGTTCGTTTACTAACTCTAGAAATTCGCCTAGTTCCTGGTCGTAAGATTCTCTTTGGTCTTCGTCAGATAAAATGTCTAAAGCCTGTTTGAACTGCTTTAGTTTAGGAATGTTTGCCAATGGTGAATCCGAAGAGAATAGTTCATTATACTTCTTTTTGTAAGCCGCAGCTATTTCGTCTAATGAGGCGAAGTTTGGAACACCCAAAAGCTGATAGTAGTTTTGCATGAGTTTAAAATATCCTGCGATAAGTTTTGTGAAGCTATTATATCATTTTGGTTTAAATTGTACAATTTTTTAATTTAAAGATATTTTTGGGAAATTTTTATGATGAGTTTTCGAACAAATTTTTTCATTGCGTAGGCAAGACGGTGGGGGCTGATTGCTACGCAATCAGTGGAAGACGTTACAATATTATAAAAATGAATTCTTGCAAATACCATCAATAATAGGAAAAGTTTGCGTTTGCCCTGAGCTAGAACCATAGTAAACTCAAAAACTATATGATATAATTGTTATAATGTGTTTTTACTGGGGAGTTCTATGAAAAATAAACTGCTATGCTTTTTGATTGGAAGTATTTTTATTTCTACCACAGCTTTTTCTGCAAATCCTGTTGGTAAATTCCTTTCTGAATTAGACGTTTTCGAGGATATCGGAGGACGTAAAGTAGAAGTTTATCAAGATGTTACTCTCAAATTAAACCCTTTACAGGATTCTAATCCAGAATATCCAATAATCTGCGAAACAGATATTCCAGAAGAATTTGTAAAAAAGTCAGAAGCTAGAAAAATTTTTAAAAAACTTAAGTCTCATCCTATTTATACAGAAAATGAACTTACTTTTGAAGAATTCATGAATGATTATTTCTATATTACAAACGAAGACGGCTCAGAAAAATTCTCTGATTTTCCTTGTGAGATACAGACGAGTCCGGAATTAAGCAAGCTATACCTCTGTCTAGATGGTAATTACAGATATGTTTCCGAATTTGAAGAATACGAACCAGATGCTCTTTCTTGTAATGAATGCCCTGAACTCTGTGATAAAAACTGCAGAAAACAAAAAACAATAGTTAAAGAAAGAATAATAAGAACCAGGTATGGTTATTATACTGTATTAGACGAAAAGAACAAAAGAGAACACTCTTTTGGAAATAACAATATTTACAAAGAGTTTAGAAATACTCTTTTATCAAGAACTACCATCGAAGATGCTGATGATTATATAGACAAGAAAAACTACATAAATATTACAATAAAAGACAGGGTTCCTCCAAGTATTGAAAATGGTCTGCCCAAACTTGGAGAAAAGAATTCTGATTACACTTGTACTTCCTGTGACCATTATAAAACCGAAAATTTTGATATAAGAGATGATATAGAACCTGTTGTTTATTCCAAATTCAGCTTTGGTAGATTTGAAGAATGTCCTAAAGAAGATGAAAAATTAATAGATAAAGAAAACTGGAACAAAGAAGAAAAAATAGTAAAAATAGATCATAGAAACGAAAACAATTCCTCTAAAAAGAATTACTTTAACGATGTAGTAAGGTTTACGGAACCCTTTGACGGTTATATCAGATACTCTGTCTTTGCAAAAGAAAAAAATCCTAAGGGTGAAGGAAATGTTAATCCAAGTGTAGCAAAAATCGAATATAAGCAACCGGATATAGGTTACGGCTACCCCGAGGCCGGCGACTTAGGAAACACTATGGATACAGCTCAAGATTGGCCAGAAAAAAACGACCTTTCCGATTATAATGAAAATGGTTATAATACTGGGTTAATAAGAGTTTGCGACAATGACAGACCCAATATTATAATTAGAATCACCAATACGCAAACAAACGAACAAATGTTTTTCCCGCCATGCTTTGGCAATAATGATATTAAAATCAGCAATTCCAGCAAATATAAAGCAGTTTCTGGAAAGTTTCAAACAAATCAGGATGATTACAACTTCTTTGTAAGAAAATTAGATGATGCATACAACCATGAAGAAATAGTAAAAAATAAAGAATCAAAACCATACTTTACTATTTACTCTATTAATGACTCAAATTTTAAGAGAAAAACCAATGGTTCTTTTGCTGACAGATTGCTGTTAAACGCTGATCCTAAATTCATAAAAGAAAATGTTAGGGTTGAGGACTACTACTTTTCGGATAACGACACAGATGGAATCAATATTGTTAACGATAACAAGTCTAATATAAAAAATGGTTCTTTAGGAAAAAGCCTCGGAACTTTTTCTAAAATGGCTGTGTTGTTTGAAAATTCTGGAGACTTTCAATTTAAGACAGGTGTAGAATACAAATTAGATGTATGGACTGATGACAACGTAAAATGGACTAATATTAGCACAGAAAATAATGGTGTATATCAGACTGAAGCCAAAATCTTAGATAGACCAAAAGTTTATGAAACTGGTGTTAAATCTGGTTTTATAAAGCTGGATTTTCATAATGAAAATTTAAACAAAGAAATAAATATAGACCCCAAAAAAAGTATAAACGGCGATATACTTTTTACGTTAGAAGATACAACAAATCGTAATCATAATATTAAAAGCGTTGAAGAATTAGAGGCAAATGGATTTCCTTCTGTTACCGTATATGCAGAAGATTTTTCCGGTTTAACAAGAGAGTTGAAACTCTTTTTAAGAGTAAACGACAGGAAACTGCATTTGAAAGCCTTAGAGTGAAGAGAAGATATAAGATATAAGATTTAAGATACAAGACCAAAAATTGAGACATAAGATACAAAATGCTAAAATCATAAATCTTGTAACTTGTAACTTGAAACTTGTAACTTCAATCTTACATCTCAAAAGGTATTGTTTTTGAGGATTTATTAATGTTAGAATAAATCTATAAAGGTAGCAGAAAAATTGAAAAAACATAGTTTTATAATAGCAATAATATTATTCGTTTTTGCGTCAACCGCTGCTTATGCGCAGCACGACAAATACTTTTTTTATTTATTCGATGGAAGAGCTGTTCTTTCTAGAACACAAGGCTCTACCTGGCTGACACTTCAGCCTGGTCAACCAATGGAACTTCATCCCGGCGACATCATTAATGTTGAAGGTGCCGGAAAGGGTGAAATTGTTTTTCCCGACGGAACTTCTGTCAGAATGAAAAACAATGCGATGGTCAACCTTTCAAGATATGGAATAAACTTAAGATTCGGCTATGTTTGGCTGAATGTCAGAAGAAGTTCTGATATTTTCAAGGTTACAACCCCTTTTGGAACATGCAGTGTCTTAGGGACTTCCTTTGATGTAGACGTAGATAAATACGGCAAAGCACGAATAAGAGTATTTAAAGGCATAGTTGCAGTAAGAGCTTCGGAAGAAAAACGCAACAAACAACTGGTTCTCCAGAGCGGTATGCATACTTTGTTAGCAAATTCCAGCAAAGTTTCAGACAAACCGGAAAAATTTCAGCATCAAAGCATTGAAGCATCTATGAAAAGCGAATGGGAACAGAGAAGCTTTTATGGTTTTACCCCAGGACAATTGAAAAACAAAACCTTAGCCGAAGAAAAAACCGAAAGAAAAACTTCCCCGATAGTAACAAGCAATAGCGAATTACCTAGTATTGGATTGGAAAAACAATTGGAAATGGAGTTCCGACCTATCGAAAAAATACTGGAAAAAGAACCTGAAACTTTTTCTAAAGAAGGGGAAGGAAAAGTAAAGATATTAGCCCGTCAGCGTTCAGAATTTGCAGAAATGCTAAGACAACAGCACTTAGAACGTGATTCTGTAATTGGCTTTAGTTTTTCTGAAAAAGCAGATATGAGAAAGGATGGTCATGCAGTATCTTTTGGAGAATCTGGCAGAACTCCAAGCAGTATTACCGACCATTCATCGTTAGAAAGAGAAAGTTCTCTGATTAGAAACAGAATGTTAAGGGTTCAGAGTATGATTCGCCAGACAGAAATGGAAATAGGAGCTTTATGTTCTAACAATGACGATTCTACTGGCAACAGACTTAAAATTAATTATGCTCAGAGAAGATTGTCTGAACTTAGAGCGGAAAACAGGGTTCTGACTTCTAAACTTTATCAACTCCAGCACAAAAAGAGATGATTTTAGGACCAAGTGGAGCTAGGCATATAACCCTTCCAAACTCTTCTAACATTACTAAAACATAGCGGACTATCGCTTGCTCAACCTTATTCTCCTCCGCGGTCTCTGTAAATTTCTGCCTTCGAATAATCTTTGAGAGAACGAGCCTTGTGCGGAGAATAGAAGGTTTCACGTCTACCGTCCGCAGACAATTACCATGGTGCAGCTTAACCCTTCCAACCCTTTCAACTATTACAAACAATTACCACAGTAAAACGTCACAGAACGAAGTGTCCCACTGCACAGCGTAACCCTTAACAATGTGTAATTGCTGTAAAAAAATTTTTACCTCTAAAAGCTAGTTAAATACAATAATTTCAGAACTGTCGAAACAAAGTTCTTTACAAAAATATTTTTTTACCCGTTGACAAAGCACAAAACAACAGTTATGATTGCAAGAAGTTGAGTTCTTATATTTATTTCAAGGGAGAATAACAAAGTGAAAAAGATCGAATTAGTTCGCGAAATCGCTAAAACTGCTGAAATGACTCAGGCTCAGGCTGCAAAAGCTCTTGATGCAACTCTTGCTATTATCAAAGTTGCTCTTAAAAATAAAGATGATGTTCGCCTTGTTGGTTTTGGTTCTTTCAAAGTTGGAACTAGAAAAGCTCGCACTGGCATCAATCCACAGACCAAGAAATCTATCAAGATTCCAGCTTGCAATGTAGCTAAATTTGTTCCTGGCAAAGAACTTCGCGAAATGGTAAATTCCAAGAAAAAATAATATTTTGTAAGTCTAAAAGCCGTCTTCCATAACGAAGACGGTTTTTTTATGTCTGTAAAACAAAATTTAGCTTGTAAAGAGTCTATATTTTGGTTATGATTTTAGAATCATGAGTATACCAAAGAAACGTTTAGGCGATATCCTAATAGATTGTAATCTTATTAACGAAGATCAGTTGAAAGAAGCATTGACCTTTCAGCGTGAGCATGGTCTTAAGCTGGGTGAAGCTCTTTCTCAGATGGGGCTAGTAACAGAAGACGATATTATCTGGGCTCTTGGCAACCAGTTGAATATATCATTCATTCACTTAAACCCCGATATAGTTAATCCAGAAGTTGTTAAGCTTATTTCTGCTGATTTTGCTCGAGATAATCGATTGATGCCATTATATAAAGCAGGCACTGAATTCAGTGTTTGTATGGTTGACCCCTTGGATTCAAGACCTATCGAATATCTCGAAGGGAAATTCGGTGCAGTAGTTTCAATTTCTATTTGTACTGCATTCGACTTCGAACAGACATTTAATGCTGTTTATGGCCCGCTTGAAGTGGGGAATACTGGTGAAGTTGATCCAAATGCAACTGATGCAGAAGCAAAACAGATGGAACAGGGCATTCCAAAAGGAATGGAAAGCTCTGAAAAAATCATCAACTATATATTAGGTCAGGCTATTTTAAACAAAGTAGACAGAATTCACTTTGAACCATCAGATAAAGGTGTTCTTATCAGATTCCGTTCTAACAATGTTTTGAACCGCAAAATAGAAATACCAGTCAAAGTTCACCATGATGTAATCAGCAGACTGAAAAAACTATCTCAGTTGTCAGAAAAAGATCTGGCTCGCGAAGGCGGAGTTGTTGTCGGGCATTTTAAAGTAAATGTCTCTGACAGACAGATAAATATACAGTCTATTTTCTATCCGACAGTAAACGGTGAAATGGTTATTCTTCACCTGAGCGATATTGCTGCTTTGGTTGAACAAATTTCTAATACAGGTAAAGAATCCATCGAAAAAATACTGAAAACTGTTCAAACAACTCATGGTATACTTTATGTAAGCGGTCCAAGAGAATCGGGAAGAACAACTACTCAATACTGTATTATAAGCAGTTATGACCCAGAAAAGCATAAACTGGTTACAATTGAAGACCCTGTCGTTTCTTCATTGCCAAGCATAACACAACTTCAGGTAGGCTCAGGCGATATAGCCAAGTCTGTTGATGGGTTAAGATTATCTTTAATGCTTGATGCAGATGTAATATATGTCGATAAAACAGATAACAAAGAACTCTTAGAAGAAATGTGCTATGCAGCTCTTGGTGGAAAAACAATTCTTACCGGAGTTCTTGCTTATGATGCTTCAAGTAGTATAATAAAACTGCTTGATACTGGAGTAGACCCTGTAATTATGGCTTCTTCTCTTTGCGGATTTGTTAATCAACGTTTGGTAAGAATGCTTTGTCCAAACTGCAAAAAAGAAGCAGAAATTCCAGAAGAAATAAAAGAACTTATTCCAGAAGAACAGTTAAATACAAAAGTATATCAGGCTTGTGGATGTGATTCCTGTAACCATACCGGCTATGTCGGCAGAGTACTGGTCACAGAATTTATACCTGCAACAGCTAGATTAAGACAAATGATAATAAACAAAATGTCTTATCTTGATTTTTCTAACTTCGCTCGCAAACAAGGCATAAAGAGCATTGAACAAGAAACTTTAGACCTTGTTTTAAAGGGAGTTACTACTGCAGATGAATTTATGAGGCTGTTTTAACCTATGGCTGATAATTTTTTTGGTAAATTATTTGGCGGAGATGATAAAAAACCAGCAGCTCCTGCTGCTCCTCCGAAACCAGCACAACCGGCGACTATGCCGCCGCGGCCGATAAATCCGGCTATTTCGAATTATCAGCCGCCTAGACCACCTACTGCTACTGCTCCAAGACCAGCAAATCAACCACCATCTCAGGTTCCACCTTCTCAAAGACCTGGTGCAGCTCCTTCACCAAGACCTGCCGCCAGACCTATGGGTCAGAATATGGGTGGAATGGGAGGATTTCCTCCTTCTCAGCCAGCAGCTCCAGCACAGCCTATAAGTAGCGGCCGTTCAGAAGTTCAAGAAGGGGAACTAGGCATAGATGATCTTCTTAAGATGATTGTTGATAAAGCAGGGTCAGACCTTCACTTAACAGTAGGGTCACCCCCAATGCTTAGACTCCAGGGTAAATTATGGCCTACAGATTTACCGCCTCTTTCTCCAAAAGAAATTCGACGTCTTGTTTATAACTTTTTAAGCAATGACCAGCGTGATAAGCTTGAAAAAGACTTGGAATTAGATATTTCTTATGAATTAAAGGGCGTTGCTCGTTATAGATGTAACGTTTTCTTTACAAGACTTGGATTAGGCGCTGTTTTCCGTGTTATTCCAACACGTATCAAGACTTTGGCTGAATTGCGATTGCCTATGGTACTTGGTGATTTAGCCCGCCGAAATAAAGGTCTTATTCTGGTAACCGGCCCAACAGGTTCTGGTAAGTCTACAACACTTGCTGCCATGGTTGACCAGGTTAACAGCGAACGCCAAGACCATATTCTGACAATCGAAGACCCAATCGAATTTGTTCATCAGCATAAACAATGTATAGTCAACCAGCGTGAAATCGGACCAAATACCAAGTCATTTGCCAATGCACTGCGTTCAGCACTGCGTGAAGACCCAGATATCATTCTAGTCGGCGAAATGCGTGACTATGAAACAATTTCTTTGGCCGTTACCGCAGCTGAAACTGGTCACTTGGTTTTTGCGACACTGCATACTCCTTCTGCAGCTCAATCTGTAGACCGTATCGTTGACGTTTTCCCTGCTCACCAGCAGGCACAGATTAGAACTCAGTTGGCAGATGCTCTGCAGGGAATTATAGCTCAGCAGCTTATACCAACGATTGATGGACAGCGTCGTGAATGTGCTCTTGAAATCATGATAAATACTCCGGCTGTTGCCAATCTTATTCGTGATAACAAGACATTCCAGCTCACATCAATTATGCAGACCAGTAAACAACAGGGTATGCAGACAATGGACCAGTCTTTGATGGACTTGGTAAAATCAAGAAAAATCAGTCCGCAGGAAGCATACAGAAGAGCTTTCGACAAGAAGGCCTTTGAACAGTATAAGCCTAGAGACTACTAAGTTTAAGCTTCGCTTATTTAAGATATAAGATATAAGACGTAAGATATAAGATTTAAGTTAGAATTCTTTAAACTTGTATCTCAAGTTATAGTCTTATAACTTATATCTCAATATCTCAATTCCTTAATCCCTAACATAACCTCTACGATTTTGGGCAGATTGGCTGGTTCGTTTTGCTCTGTGTTTACAAAATCTGGTTTCTGGTCCGGAGCATCTGTTTCATACAATATTTTTTCAGAAGGAATTGAATCAAAAATTTCTTTAAGTTTTTTGGGACTCTTAAGAATACCAGCCGATAACGATATCTTGCCGCCAAGTTTTATAAATTCTTTTGCCATTTGAGCAGAGCCGCTCCAGGAATGTAAAATAAACTCTGGTCGAGGATCATATTCTTTTAATATTTCAAAAGCCTTCTGATAGCAGCCTACCAAATGAATAATCAGCAGTTTATTCATCTGTAAAGCAATAACAATCTGTTTTCTGAAAAGTTCTATCTGCTTTTCTATGTTAGAGAAACGCTTATCAAGCCCGCATTCACCAATTGCATATATATCTATTTTTGAATTTTTCAAATTTTGAAACTCTTTTTCAATTAAAGCTTCATTATCGGCATATTCAGGGTAAACACCCCAACAGATTTTAATTTCAAAAAATTTTCTCAGTTCTTCTAATCTATTTGGAAAACCACATATTCCAGGAACAATAAACTCTGTAACTCCTGCTTTTTTCGCCCTCTCGACAACATTGG
>ONIU01000016.1 GCA_900317935.1 uncultured bacterium | reverse complement strand
AAAGATAATGCTGAACGTGTCAATATCGTTAAATCCTGGTATAAGGCTATGAACCTTTACCCGGGTCTTTGATAGAAAGGATAACTATAATGGCTAGTGCATATACACCTGGTCTTAAGATTGTTTCCAAAACATTAGTAGAAAAAGATAGAAAGCTTCCGCTTAAGGGCGAAGTTAAAGTTAAAAAGGGCGATAAAGTTACTGCTGAAACCGTTGTAGCAGCAACAGATTTACCTGGTAATGTTTATCCGATGAATCTTGCAGGTCAGTTAGGCTGCGAAGCAAACGAAATACCTGTTTACCTCAAGGTAAAGGAAGGTTCTCAAATAAAAAAAGGTGATGTTTTAGCAGAAACCAGTGGCTTTTTCGGTTTCTTTAAAACCACTATTGAATCACCTATTACTGGCAGTGTAGAAAGCCTTTCAACAGCAACAGGTCAGGCAATATTACGTGAACCCCCTATTCCGGTAGAAGTTCATGCTTATGTTGACGGTGTTGTAGATGCTATTTACCCTGAAGAAGGAGTAAAAATCAATACCGTAGCTACCTATATTCAAGGTATCTTTGGTATCGGTGGCGAAGTTGTTGGTGAGCTTGTTATGGTATCTCCATCACCAGACGCAGTTCTTGATAAAGACGACATCAAGATTGAACATAAAGGCAAAATAATTGTCGGTGGTTCTCTTGTTACAGCAGAAGCTTTGAATAGAGCTGTAGAAGTCGGTGTTAAGGGTGTTATAGTTGGTGGTTACGACGCAGAAGACTTGAAAGAATTTCTAGGTTATGATTTGGGTGTTGCAATCACAGGTACTGAAGAAAAAGGTATAACTCTCGTTGTTACAGAAGGTTTTGGCAAGATTCAAATGGCAAAGAAAACCTATGAACTTTTGAAACAGTCTGTAGGTATGAAGACTTCAATAAATGGTGCCACTCAGATTCGTGCCGGTGTTATCAGACCTGAAGTTGTAATTCCTTTAAATACAAAAGAAGGCAAGGAAGAAACAGTAAGCAAAAATACTGGAATGAATATAGGAAGTCCAGTAAGAATTATTCGTGAACCTCATTTTGGTGAAGTTGCAACTGTTGTTGAATTGCCAGAACAGCCTGTAATCATAAAGACAGAAGCAAAAGTTCGTGTTGTTAAAATCAAGACTACTTCTGGAGAAGAATTAACATTGCCTAGAGCAAATGTAGAAATAATCGAAGAATAAAATGGCTAACTCTGAAATAAATACCGAGCAATTAAAAAAGGAAGTTAAAGAAGAACTTCTGAAGCGAGAAATAATGATGGGGCTTCAAGAAGATGAAATAGATCTTTTTGAGCTTTTTGCAGTATTAAAAAAGCATTGGAAGCTAATAATATTTTTCCCGATTCTGGTTGCAATAATTGTTGCTGGCTATTCTTTAACTATGCCTAATTATTACAAGTCTTCGGGAACTATATTTGTTCATTCTTCAAGTGGTGGCGGAGCTCTTTCAAGCTTGATGAGCAGTATTCCTATGGCCGGTTTGATGGGATTAGGCGGTATGGGCGGCGGCGGTGCCAACTATCTTACCGTTTATCTTAAAAGTGCGACGATGAGCGATTATATAATAAAACGCTTTGGTATCGCTACTAATCCTGCTATTGTTGGAGAAAACTATCAACCTGATCCAAGCAAACCAATTATTTATGACAATCTTTTGAAGAAAATGGATAAGATTGTTACCATAGATAATGATGCAAAGACCGGTCTTATTACTATATCTGCTGAAACAATGTCTGCGACAACCTCTGCAGAAATAGTTTCAGCTTATATTGAAAGGCTAGACAAGTTCTCGAAAGGGCCTCAAAAAGAAAAACGTATATTTATTGAAAAGCAGCTTGAAAAGATTGGTAAAGAACTTGAAGTTGCAGAAAATGAATATAAAGTTTTTCAGGATAAATATAAACTCTTTTCATTGGATAAGCAGACAGCTGCTTCAATAGACAAGATGGCTCAGCTTGAATCTCAGAGAGTGAATTCCAGTATTTCTCTTGAAATGCAGCAGAGTTTGCTTAAATCTTCAGGTTCTGTTCCGGAACTGGTAAAGGTTGAAGCTCAAAAAGTTGCTGAAGAAGCTAAAGCTGAAGCAATCAAAAAAGAAATCAGTGAAGTTGAAAAAGAACTGGCTACTTTGCCTGATATTTCTTTGGAATTTATTAGACTTCAAAGAAATCTTAAAGTAAAAGAAAAACTTTATGCTGTTTTAACAGAACAGTATGAAATGGCTAAAATCACTGAAGCAGAAGAAGGAAGCCAGTTTGAAGTAATGGATCAAGCAAGGATTCCTGAACTGAAATCCAAACCTAAGCGCGCAATTATGGTAATTCTTGCAGGATTGAGCGCTGGTGTTCTTGCTGTCTTTTTGGCATTTTTGCAGGAATTTGTTAAGAAACGCAAGGAACAAGAAAAGCAGCAGACTGGGCAGGCCGCTTAAATACTGCTGATAAGGTTGTATATGACTGGCTTAGATAAAGAACAGCTTAAGAAAGATATTAAGGAAGAGTTACTTAAAAGCGATATTCTAACGGACAGAGATGATAGTGAAGGTATAGAGTTTACTAGTCTTTGTTCAATTCTTCGAAAAAGATGGAAGCTGATTCTTTTTGTAACTCTGGTTGTAGCTGTTTTATCAGTTATATACGCCTTATCATTGCCTAATTATTATAAATCATCAGCTTCTGTTTATCTTTTTTCAAAAAATAATTACAGTTCTTTAAGTGCTTTCATTAATAATGTAAAATCAGATTCGCTCATGGATAGCGGGGAAGTATCCTTTTTAAATACTTCTTTAAAAAGTGATTCTATGAGTGAGTTTATTATAAACAAATTTGGTATAGCTACAAATCCCGCTGTTATTGGCAACAAAATCTTAAAAGAAGAAGATTTGATACTAGACAAGGTTTTGTTTACTTTTAAACAAATAGTAGCTATTAATTATGATTCCAATAATAATCTTATAACAATTTCGGCTGAAACAATGTCTGCAACAACTTCTGCAGAAATTGTTAATGCATATTTGGAAAAACTGGAAGATTTTACTAATAATCCTCAGAAAGAAAAGTTAAGATTCATAGAAAATCAGCTTTCAAAAATCAGTAAAGAGTTGGAAAAGGCAGAAAATGAACTGAAAGATTATCAGGAAAAACATAATTTATTTTCTTTAGAAAAGCAATCGAGTATTGTTATTAGCAAATTGGCTTCACTAGAAGCTCAAAAAAATGAAGTGGAGTTTAATTTAGGATGGCTAAGGAACTATATAGAAAAAAATGATGTTTTAAAAGGAAATACTGATGAAATTAAATTACAAATTGATGCCTATAATTGGAAAAAAGCTGAAATAGAGCAAAAGATACTGGAACTTGAAAAAGAATTGAAAGAGTTTCCTGACAATTCTATGGAATTTGCCAGACTAAGACGTAATCTTTCTGTTAAAGAAAAAATTTTTGAAATTTTAAATGAACAGCATGAGATTGCTAAAATTGCTGAAGCAGAAGAAGGTTGTCAGTATAAAATAATTGATAGACCAAGAGTTTCGAAATTAAAGTCTAAGCCTTACAGAAAAAGTATATGTATTTTGTATACTTTTGCGGCTTTTGTTTTTAGCATTGGGTTAGCTGTAGTTCTTGAATACACAGGAAAAACAAATACAACAGAATTGCCGCAAGCAGAATCTGAAGCTAAAGCTTGATTTTATATGACAATATTTGAGTGGGTATATTTTAAACTATCTTCTATTCATTCTTTTGATAATAAAATTATTAATCCTTCACAATTGTTGGAAGAAGCAGGTGCTCCAAAAGATTTATTCGAGCTTTTCAATAAAATAAAAGACAAAGAATTCCCACTAAAAAAATGTTTCGATGGAGAGGTTCCAGACCTTGAAAGCCGTGAAAGAGTTCAAAAACGCAAAAGCGGGCAGTATTATACCCCGGAAAGCTTTGCAGACAGATTAGTAAAAGAATTGATAAATAATGGGAAAGCAGAGAAAAACCTTAGTATTTTAGACCCATCTTGTGGAGATGGAAGTTTTCTTCTAGCAGCAGCAAAGTATTTAAATTTAGATTACATATATGGTTATGATATAGATGTTTATGCTCTTTTAGTTTCTGCTGTCAGACTTGTTGCTCTTTATCCTGGCAGAGGTTGGCCGAAATTAAAAAAATGTAATTATCTGCTGGAAGAGAATAAGGATAAATTTGATATCATAGTTGGTAATCCGCCTTATAGAGTTAATTTAGATGATTTAACAAAGTCAAAGCTTGAAAAAAAGTATATAACAACTGAAGGTGAAAAGGATTTGTATACCTTTTTCCTTGAAGAAAGTTTAAATAGACTTAATCCTGAAGGCTGTCTGGTAATGCTCACTTCACATACATGGCTTGTAAATCATCAATGTAAAAAAATAAGAAAATATATTTTTGAAAATAGCCAGGTTAGCGGAGTTTATATGCTCCCTGCAAGATTTTTTGCTTCGGCTCCCGGGGTTTTACCTATAGTTCTTTTTGCAGAGAAAAGAGTATTAGAAGATAACTACGAAGTAAATGTATTTACGGATTATGCTGAAAAAACAGGCTGGAAAAGTAGATTTTCGGCTTCTTCAAGTAAGTTTATTGATGGAAATGGCTTGAGAAACAGCATAATACCGGAAGAGCTATCTCCAGTATTCAAAGAAATGGAAAAAAGTCATATTACCTTTGGGGACGTATGTAGAATTGGTGTGGGAATACAGGAGTCTATAAAAAAAGAAGGGGCCAGTTCTAAGTATGTGGTTGATAAAGCCTTGAATTCAAATTATAAGCCTGTTTTAAAAGGAAGAGAGATAGCGGCTTTCAAGGTTTGCTGGGGCAAAAAATATATTCATTACGGTTCTCATCTTGCTTATGCTGGCGACGAAAACTTGTATCTGTCACCAAAAATTCTTTATCAGAACATTAGAAATGAAAAGTTGACTATACGTCTAGTTGCTGCAGTTGATGACGAAGGCTTTTATCCTAAAAACTCTTTGTCGTTTATTTTGTCTAATAATGTCGATTATTCTTTGGAATTGATAGTTGGATTAATGAATTCTCTGCTGGTAAATTCCTGGTTTAGCAGTAATAATCACAGTTTCCATATTACCGTTACACAGGTAAGAAAGATACCTCTGCCGCCGATAAATAAGGTTTTGTTTAAAGAAATAGAAAAGATAAGCAGAAAACTTAAAACATTAAAACAAGATACTTCGGTTTGGAAAAAGTATTTCGATGAATTGAATATTCTGGTGATAAGATGTTATTTAGGAAAAATAGACAATGAACAAGGGTTTTTAGATAGTTTAAGAAAATTCCTTGAAGAAGCAGCGAGATTGTGATAAGCTTTGCTTCACTAAATAGCCGAAAGTTCGGTAAAAAATTTTATGCAATGTTGCTAGGAGGAAAGGTAAAATGCCTACCTACAGTTATCGGTGTACTAAGTGTGAAAAGGTTTTTGATTCTTTTCATTCTATGAGTTGCACAGATCCGCAATATTGCCCTGTCTGTGGTGCAGTCGGCACTAAGCTCTTATCTGCTAGCTCGGTAATATTTAAAGGTTCTGGTTTTTATTCTACAGATTATCGTGATTCTGGTTATTTGGAAGCTCAGAAAAAAGATACATCTTCCGAATCTGATAAGACTTCAAAGCCTTCAGCAGAAACAAAAACAACAGCAACAGAAACTCAGAAAACTGCTGAAAAGCCAGCATCAACAGAAAAGACTACCCAAAGCAAAAAAGCTGCTTAAAACAGCCGCATTACCATAGCCAAACTTTGGTCAGATTTTCATTTCTATTATCTTTTTTCCATTGTTCTGAAAATGGTCTCGCGTCACTGCCCGCAATCAGAGAAGTAATGGGCTTTATGGCGGTCAGATGCTTGTTCGACCTTATTCTCCTCCGCGGTCTCTTAAACTAAGTGCCTTCGAATAGACTTTTAGGGAACGAGCCTTGTGCGGAGAATAGAAGGTCTCGCGTCACTGCCCGCAACTAGGAAGTAAAAAAATCCCCCAGTCATGCACTTTGTGCCTGACATCCCCCTTTAACAAAGGGGGTCTTTCTTGAAACTTGTAACTTGTAACTTATAACTTGCGTCTCGTAACTTAGTGTTACGCTGCGCTGTGGGACACCCACCACCCACCACTCATCACCTACCGCTGTAGAGGTTATAGATATTTCTTACAAGGTTATCTACGGAATAAGCTTTGGCTACTGACTGACGAGTTTTTAAGTCCGGGTATTCTTTAAATTTACCTTCTTTTAAATCAAAAATGGCATTTGCTAAGGATTTTGTAAATAATTCCGGTTCTGAAGGAAGCAGTCTACCTGTTTTGCCATTTTCAAGCACTTCTCTAACTCCGCCTACGTCGACAGCAGCGACTGGACAGCCTGCTGCTAAAGCTTCTATTATAACGACCGGAGTTCCTTCATTTTTTGAACAAAGCACAAGTAAATCTAAGTCTGAATATATTTTTTCTAGTTCTTTTGAAATGCCGCAAAAGTGAATATGTTTTGAAATTCCAAGGTTATCTGCTTGTCTTTTAAGTATGTTTTCCAATTCTCCATTTCCAATAACTGCTAAATGAAGTTCAGGAAAGTTTTTAGCAAGGATTTTCATAGAATTAATCAGCATAGTATGGTTTTTTACAGGGACTAATCTGGCAACAATGCCAATAATAAAGTCTTTGTCCGTTAGACCTAATGATTTACGCCATGTATGTGCTTTTCTTGGAGTAGAAAGGTATGTAGTAAGGTCTATTCCGAGAGGAATTACTGATATTTTATTTGTATCTTTGATTCTGAATATATGATTTAATTCAGCAGCCAGATTAGGAGTAAGAGCTATGAGTTTTGTTGTAAAAGCTGAAAATATTCGTTCAATTGCTATAATAAGGCAGGTTTGAAATCTGGAAAAATAGCCTTTAAAAACATTTCCATGGTAGGTGTGATATATTTTTGGAACTCCGCAGAGCAGAGCAGCAGCTCTTCCTAGTATGCCGGCTTTGGTTGTATGTGTGTGGACTATATCTGGGGAAAGATGTTTTATTTCTAGAATAAGTTCAATAAAAGAGATTAAATCGTAAAAGAGGGAAATAGGTCTTCTTAAATATTTGATTATTTTGAATCCAAAGTTTTTGTCTTCGGCAAGAGCAAACATATTCCCTTCGGATTTATCTGGTTGCCCGCTAATAAGCAGAGTAGTGCAGTTGAATTTATTTAACCCTTCTGATAAGTTAACAACGTGCTTTGAAGGGCCTCCCACATTCATTCGGCTTATGATTCTTAATATTTTGAGTTTTTTATTTTTGTATTCCATCTGGATTGATAAAATAAAGGCTTTCTTGCAAGTGGTCAAGGTTTTTGTTAGTATTATAGAATAATAATTCATTCAGGAAATAAAAATGAGTTTTGACCGACAGTTGTTTATACCTAGTAAAAAGGGTTATGTTAAAGGAGAAAACCGGCCAAAGGTGGACTGCATACTTTGTGAGGTATGTAAGAATAACCCTGAAATAGATAATTTGATTATTTGGAAAAACGATATCGTTGCAGCCTCTGTAAACCTTTATCCTTACACTTCAGGCCACGTTCTGATTTTCCCTGTAAGGCATATAACCGAAACAAAACAGCTTAATGAAGATGAAGTTATGCAGATGCACAAGCTGCAAATTTATACTATAGATGTTTTGAAGGAATTATATAAGCCTGGGGGGTTCAATATAGGGTATAATATGGGTTATTCATCCGGGGCAAGTATCGAGCATTTGCACCAGCATATCGTGCCTAGGTATCAAAGAGAGCTTGGTTTTGTTGATATAATATCAGGAACTAAAATTTTTATAGAAGATCCAAGAGATACTATGAAAAATTTACTAAAAGCCTTTAAAGACTTTAAAATTTAATCTAATACTAATATAATATAGCGAAATACAAATTAGGGAGTAAGTAATGAAAAAAAATATAGTTATTGGGTTAGCAGTAGGGTTATTGCTTTCAGTTAATTGTTATGCTGATTATCCTGAAGCTAATTTGGATTATATGGGCTATGGCGAAGAAATGATAGATTTAGTTGATGAAGAAATCGGCTTGTTTTCGCCAGAAGATGATGAAGAAGAAGAAAAGGCTGAAATCAGCGAAGTTGAATCAACTGTTGAACAGCTTAAGGAACTAGGTGTTTCCCGTTCTTTGTCAGAAAATATGAAAGACCGTTCTGAAATGGTCAGAGAAAAGAATGCTGAATTCTGGCGCAGAATAGGGAACAGAGAAGTTGAACAGCCAAAAAATGTTGTTGTCAGTGAAGAAACAAAGGCTTTAATCAAGTCTAATATTGCAAAAGCATTGACAGATAATGGTTACAAGATTGTTCAGCTTGAAGTTCTTCCAGTGGCTGAATATAGCACCAAAAATGCTGTAAGAGCTGTTGTAAGAGTGACAAAACCAATGAAGACCGGCAGTTATAAAGAAGTTCAGAGCAGATTGAACAGTATAAAAGATATTTGTATGAATGCAGCAACAATAGACGAACATTGCATGCTTTCAGAAATGACAACTTTTATAGCTGAAAATCCAAAGAATAAGTATTATTACGAAAAAACTATATTGAGATAAAGTATGAATTTGATTTCCTCTTCCGGTAATATATCCAGAGTTATGGCATGCGCCTTGGTATGCACACTTATCGTTGCATTTGGTGCTATTGGCTCTGTTTTGGCTGGAAATTTTGGAGACCAGTATTCTTTGGTGGGGCTTTTTCTTGGTTCTGCTTTAGGCGCTTTTATTGCTGTTTATGAGTCAACAATAATCGGTTGTATGATAGGCATGCTAATAGGCGCTCTGATTTCTCCAGTAATTTATTATTTTATAGACTTTGAAACAGCCTATTTGGCTATTTTCATAAGTTCTTTAATAGGAGCTATATTAGGTGAACCTGTAGCCTCTTTCTGGCAGGAAGCAGAATATCCCAGTTCTAATGAAAAGCCCAACGAACATGATAATTCAGAAGAAAAAGCAGAAAATAACTAGATAATAATTCCTAAATAAATAAAAATAGAAGGCAGGCATTTTTTTAATTATGGTAAATTGTCCAGGCTGTGGAGCAGTAAATACAGAGGATGCTGAAAAGTGTGCAACCTGTGGTCGTGCTCTCCAGATAATTTGTTCATGCGGTTGTAAAAATTCTTTGAATGCAGCGATTTGTAATCAGTGCGGTAAGGTCTTAGATGATAATTCAGAGTCTAATAGTAAACAGAACAAACTTTCTGACCCTGTCAATGAAATGTTTGAATCTAATACTGACAAACCAAAAGAAAATAGTTCACCTAAAAAGGCTATTATTTTACTTGTTTTAGGCCTTTTTATTTTTGGTCTTTTATATCTGAGTAAAATCTGTGACGGTCACCCTTATATTCTGCTCATAGGTGGCTTAGTCAGTGGAATCATCGCACTTATCGGTTTAATCGAACTTACATTCTGGTTTATTGATGAAAAGAATCTTGTAGACCGTGATTTAACTTCTGATGCAAAATTTGAAAATGACTTGCCTGATGTGCAGGCTTTAGATGCAGAAACACCTGTTTCATCACTAGAACAAAGCGATAAAGATCTGGAAACAGCCTCAAAAGCTTCTGAAAAAGAAAAGGTTTCTTCATTGGAAATGGGAACTCCTATTGAAGCTGTTCCTGAACAGAGTATAAAATCGCCAAGCGTAGATAAGCATTACGATACTCTTGCAGAATTCCTTGACGATGGTATTAATACAGAAATCAACGAAGCGAAAGAAAAGCTGGCCAAGACTCCTGATAATTATGCTCTGATGCTTAAATTGGCACAGTTGTATGATGAAAGAGGAGAAACGGATAACGCATTAGCTAATTTAGATGCTTGTATAAAGCATAACCCTGATAGTGCAGAATTTTATCTGTATTATGGAACAATGCTTAGACAAAAAGGCAGATTGAATGAAGCTCAGAGAGCTTTTGAAAAAGCTTTGGAAATTAACAAGTTTATGTCTAAGGCTTTTTATCAGCTTGGTTTATTGGAAAAAGCCAAAGATAACTCTGAAAAAGCCAAAGAACTCTTCCAAAAAGCTATTCAGTTGTCTCCCGATGATCCATATGCTCACTATCAGCTTGGTATGACATATAAAGATTTAGGTAATATCGACTTAGCTGTTATGGAAGTAAAAAGAGCCACAATACTTCATCCAACCGATTCCTACGGTCACAGCAGATTAGGTCAGTTCTATCAGCAGTTAAACAAGTATGATTTGGCTGTAGCTTCATATTCAAGAGCTATAGGGCTTAAACCTAAAGATGCTTTTGTGTTGGAAAAACTTGCTGAAGTATTGGCAGCAAAAGGCGACCATAAAAGAGCTATAGAAGTTTTCCAGGAAGCATTATCCTGCCAGTTTCACCAGAAAGTTGAAACAATGCTTTCTCTTTGCAGATCGGTAAAAGCTGTTGGTAAATGGAATGATTTGCAGGATTTGTCTGGCGAAATTTTGCGATTAGAACCAGAAAACTATGAAGCAGCTTATTTGTTGGCTTATTCTGTGGCAAAACAGGGTCGTTTAGAAGAATCTATACAGATGTTTGAAGCATTGGTTGCCAATAAAAAAGCCAAATATGATTCATGGCTGGAATTAGGCAAACTTTATCAGGCTACAGGTCAAAATGACAAAGCTATTGTTGCTTTGACAAGAGCTGCTACAGGAGCACCTGATCAGGCTGGAATATGGAATAATATTGGTATTCTTCTTTCTAATCAGAAATTGTATGTAGATGCTTTAAAAGCATTCAGGAAAGCAGCCAGTTTTGATTACAGCGACCAGAGCATAGCAGATAACTTAAAATCCGTTACCAAGAAAGTTGAATCAGATGCTTCGAAGATTATCGAAAGCAGAAAAAGCCGCATAGAAAAAGTTCCTGATGACATAGAAGCTTACCTTGATATGGGAAAGGCTTATGAAAGCGTAGATATGCCAAATGAAGCTTTGATGTCTTATCAGAAGGTTTTAGCTATTAATCCTAAGTATATTCCTGGCTTGATTGTTTATTCTGAATTGCTTCGTCGAATGGGTAAGCTTAAGATGGCAATGAGATGTTATCGAGAAATTATTAAATTAGAACCTGATAATCTTGATGCTCATATCTTTATGATTAATGCAAATCTTAATCTGGGCTTTGTAAACGAAGCTTATAAGTATGCTTCTACTGCAGAAAAGCTTGCTCCAGAAGACCAGAGAGTTCGTTTCTTCCTCGGTAAGATTTATTTTGCAAGAGGCTTAGCTCCCAGAGCATTAAAGGAATTTACCAACGTCGCAGATTCAGTTGGAGACCCAGACTTGATAAGCTGGGCAGAACTAATGCGCAAAAGATTGTTGAGAACAAATAAGGAATGAAAAAATATTTTGCAGCAATACTATTAGTGTTGGTTTCTCTTTCTGGGTATTCTCAGGAGTTTAATACTCCTAGTTCAAGGGTTTCCGTAAATGATTTACTTGAAAAATCGAAGAAGACACCCAAAGCAGATACTTACTATCTTATGGCTCTTTCTGCAGCTAGAAAGAATGACTTGGAAGCTGCAAATAAAGCAATAGCTACTGGATTAGGAATTAACCCCAGAGATATCAAACTTTTGAATTTAAAAGGTGCTTTACTTGCAAAACAAGGTCGTTTGGTGCAGGCTAGACAGATTTTCCTTTCTGTATTAAGAATGAGCCCTGCAGATGAATATGCTAATAACTGTCTAAGGCTCATAGAAGACACAATGCAGCCAAAGAATCAGATTAAGCCTGTTCTTGCCTCAAAATCAAAGAAGTATAACGGTCCTAGTGATGCTCCTATTTCTCCTATTGAAGATAAACCTGTTTCTTCAGATAAACTTTTGACTGCTGCTTATTTCGTTGATTTGAAACATAAACAGGATTGTTCTCATGGTATGTCGCTTATTCAGCTTGCTCAAGAAAAGGTAATTGCAAGAAATCCCAAAGCTAAGGTTAATTTTTCTCTAACAGACCTTGTTAAAGAAGGCTTGCTGACTTCTGCTCCAGTATGCCCTAAGGGCGGTTTTTATTCCTGGAGTAATAATGAAGTAAACTGTTCAAAGCATGGAGGCTTTACTGCTCTTGATGCTGAAGTAACCAGTGTTTTCAGAGAATTTAATGCTGGCTTAAGAGCAAAGCTTAGCAGAAACTATCTGGATGCTTTAAAGTCGTTTGAGCAGGTTGTCATTCTTTATCCTCTTTGGGCAGAAGCTCATTATCAGTTAGGCGATACGTTATTTAGATTGGGAGAAGTAGACCCCGCACTTAATTCTCTAAGAAACTGTTTAAAACATGACCCCAATAATCTGGATGCTCAGCTTCTTATGGCTAATCTATATTTTAAGAAGGGCCAGAAACAGGCTGCTTTGACTATTCTTGATAAGATAAGCAATAGTCAGAAAGGTACTGTTTATGGTTTATCATCTAGAAGTGTTGCTAATTCAATTAGAAGCGGCAGAAGTTATTACGAAATATTCCCACCAAATTGAGAGATCGTTGTCTGTTGAAAGAAATCGGAAGAACAATGGAAGATAATAACATAGAAAAAAAAGAAAAGCCTGTTAGAAACATAGCTTTCAGTTGCCATCCCGCAAAAGAATCTTTGCCTCCTCTTGTTCAAACTATGCTTAAATGGACTATGAAGAACAAGATTACTTCAAGGCTGTCTCCGACTATGGCAAAACTTGTATCTATGCCGGATCTTGTTTTTGATGATGAATATTTGAGAAATAAGGCAGACATGTTTGTGGTTCTTGGCGGTGATGGGACAATTCTTAGTGCAGCACGAGATTATGCTGAATATAATTTGCCTATAGCTGGTATTAATCTAGGGCATTTAGGTTTTATGACTTTGGAAGAACCTAAAAATGCAATTAATGCTTTAAAAAAGCTTAAGGCTGGCAATTATTTTGTTGAACCCAGAATGATGCTTAGAACAAATGTCTATAGAGATGGCGAGAAAGTATATTCTGGTATTGCTTTAAATGATGTGGTTATACAAAAAGCACCAATGCTGAGAGTTATTAAAATAAATGTTTCTATTTCTGGAAGCATTATAAATACTTATCAGGGTGATGGTTTAATTGTTTCAACTCCAACGGGTTCAACTGCTTATTCGCTTTCTGCTGGAGGGCCGATTGTGCCTCCATGGGTTAATGTAATGGTAATTTGTCCATTAAACAGCCATATGTTGAGCGCAAGACCTGTTATTGCAGCAGATAACGAAGTTTTAAGCTGTAGAATAGCCTGTGTTCATTCTATTGTTGAATTGGTTTTAGACGGTCAAGCAAATTTTAAATTGCTGAATAATGATATAGTAGAAATAATAAAGGCCGAAGAGACCAGCCATATTGTAGAGTTCAAAAAACGAAACTTCTTTAACGTTTTAAGAACAAAGATGAGTTGGGGCTGAGAATAGAGCGGTAGAGCACAGAGCAACAGAGCGTAGGTATTTAGGAATTACTATTACAGGAGGTAAACGAGTCACAGGAATAAGGAATTGAGAATTGAGTAATGAGTAAACCTTCCAGCTCTTCGAATTCTTCTGGACTTTTAGCTTACAGCTTTATTGCGTGAATCTTCCTAAAAAGCTCACAGTCCTGTGGGAAGGTCGATAAATTCGTAAGGAAGGTTGAATTCTTTGGCTAGAAGTTTGCCGACTTCGTTTGCACCAAAGGTTTCTGTGGCGTAGTGACCTGCAGAAATAAGATGAATTTCTCTGTCTCTATACTGAGGAACGCCCTGATGTTGGATTTCGCCAGTAAAAATTACATCAACTTCGCCTCTATAAACTGCTGGGTCGAGAACAGAGTTCCATCCGCCGCCGGATACGATACCGATATTTTGAACCATTTTCTTCCCAAAGTTCAGATGAGTATTGATTTTAGCAACATTTTTTTCGATTTTGTTTTTAAGTTCTTCGATAGAAACAGGTTCTTTTAATTTACCGATAAAACCAACGGGATTGCCTTTGCACAGTCCGAAAGGAGCAACTTTTTCTGCATCAAGAAGCTTAGCAATTACTGCGTTGTTCCCAACTTCTGGATGAGCATCAAGGGGAAGGTGCATGGCAAAGAGGTTTAAATCAGTTGCCAGGAGTGATTTAAATATTCTTATGTTGTATCTGTCTAATCGGCTCCATTCTGCGCCTTTCCAAAAAAGACCATGATGAACAAAGGCAAAATCGCCGCCGCGTTTATGGGCTTCTTCAAAAAACTGAATAGTAGCATCAACTCCAGCTACAATCTTAGTTACATCTTCTTTGCCTTCAAATTGAAGTCCGTTATATGAAAAATCAGGAAGGTTAACTTCCGAAAAAAGCTGATTTAGAAACTTAACTATATCTTTGCGTGCAACCATTATTATTTCCTTTTTATTATTTTAATTTACTTACTCTGTAGGTATTTTCTATAGCTACAGTTACGTCTGAGTTTCTGGCTACATAGTCAACACCGATTCTGGTGTTGTTATATTCATTTGGGTATTCAAAGAATATCTGGTCATTAAGCAGGTTTTTCAAATATGCTCGATGCATAGAGGATTGAAGAGTGGCATCAAAGGGCACCCAACCGCGAGAATTAACATAAATTTCGCACCATTCATGCCCAATAGATGTATTTTTATCTATAAAATCACTTCTGATTAAAAAACCAGTAACCAGTCTTGCAGGTATTCCCTTCTTTAAACAAAGGGCTGCAAGCAGTCTAGAATATTCTGTGCAGTCACATTTGTCTAAATTGCTTAGTGCCCAGGAGACTGAATTATCTATGCCGTTTTCTTGGTAATGTAGACCTTTTGCTATTGCAGTAGAAGCTTTTACAGCATATAATTCTGCAAAACTGTCGAATCTATCTGAGTCTTCCAAAGATAAATTATCTACAAAGTCAGCAAGTTTGCTTAATCGGCTGTCATCTAGACTGAATTTTTCATCTTTTTTAAAGGCGTCAATATCTGGTTTGTCTTCAGAATTAAAATACTTGCCATATAAAGCTTTCAAATCTATTTTATATTTAAGTTCGAGTACAAGTTCAGGGCTCCACATAGATTTGGGGACATTTATTATAAAGGAACCATCTGCATTCTGTTTGGGTTCTGCGTTTATGGTTTTCCCTTTTGAGATCAACTCAGAGGATAAGAGCGTTACCTTTTGATGATTCTGAAAATCTTTAACTGGTCTGACATTGAAATTTAATTCTTCTAACGAAGAAGCGTTAGAGACTTTTAGAGTAATGTGTTCAGTCAGTTTGTAACTAGAATCTTTAATAGAATTATATATTCGCTTTGTACTGGCAATATTCTGATCATTGGGGAATTTATCCATTGCTTCCCTGACAGATGTTTCTAGTCCATTCATATATCCGCCGTAGAAGGCAGCCCTATTATAAGCATGATAGGCATAGCCTTTCTGGTCATATTGCTTCGCAGTGCTAAGGGTTTTTATAGCTTTTGAATACAATTCTTTATCCAGGTATTTCAGCCCTAGAAGATAATAAGGATAAGAATCTTTAAAGATGTTTATGTTATTTTGCAGTATTTCAAAAACAGTATCATTATATTTCCCTGTATTTTCAAGTGCTGTGATCAATGCAAGAATGTAATTTGATTCCTGGGGAGCCAGTTTTATTGCATATGAAATATAATTTGCTGCTTTTTCATAATCTTTATAATTGTTCAAATAAACCAAACCAATACCGTAAGCTGTCTGGTGGTCTTCGGGATTGAGGCTTAGCTGTATTTCAGCTTGTTTTAAAAATTCTTTTGTATTACCTGATTTGTTCAAGGCTACAAGATAATTCTTTCTAAAACCGGCAGAAGCTGGTGAAATAGAAACCGCCTGCTTTAAAAGGCTTTCTGCTTTCTTATAGTCTGACGAATTCAAAGCTTCGATTGCTTGATTATTTAAAGCAACAGCAGAGTTATAATCTTCAACAGAAGATTCTTCATAGCTCTCTGCATCAGGAATATTTATGGAAGAAGCTTTAAAAGTAGCTGTTTTTTTAGGGGTTATATCGAAACGGTTTATCCAATCAGCAGCATGAGCTGAAGAGAATAATAAACAAAATAGTGATAAAGCTGGTATTATTTTTTTCATATAATTTTATTTTATCATGAGAAAATAAAAAAGTCTAACTATGGAGTGATTTCAAGTCTTTCATAGAAAGTAGCCAATTCTTCTGAGGTTGGAATGGTAAAAATTACTTTTTTCTTGGAATATTTGAAGAACGGAAACATTCCAAAGGCTTCAGAACCATCGGTAGAAATTAATATTACTTCTCCAACCGGCAAATCCATAGAAGGAAGTTTATCTTTGTCTAATGGTTTTGCTGTCGGTCCGCTGAGATCTGCATAAGGAAGCTTAGCTCCGCGAGGAGCGCGCATGACCATAGTATTGTTAGTTATAGCTCTAACACCTCTTAGTATTTCTAAAAGACCTTCTATAGCCTGGGGTACACTTTCATTCAAGGGTTCTTCTGGTTCTTTCAAAAATTCTTTTAATTCTCTCATCAGCATAAGAGGATTTGTGTCATCAGAATTGCTCATAATCTTTGAAAGTGGGAAGGTAAAGAATATGTTGTTCCCTCTTACTGCTTTCATTGCTAAAACGAAGTTATGCAAACATCTTATGGATGATGGTCCGATCAGATTACCTTTTATGCAGTCTTTTATGCTTTTTGTAAGCATTTCAGATTCTTGTGCAAAATACATGGCAGATTGTAGAAAACAAATGTTAAGAAAAGCTGTAAGATTGTTCAATACCTGTTCTATAGCTTTTAGTCTGGCTTCGTCTGTTGAAGCTTTGTATACATCTAGAAGCGGGTCAACAATGAAAGAAGGATATTTTTCAAATATATCTTTTGCGCTAGCTGGAACAGAAACTTTTGAAGCAGCAGGCTTAGGAGAAGATTTTGCTTCTGTATTTTGTTGTTTTGCAGGAGTTGGGCTAACAGGTGGTTTCGGCGGATTTACTGGAGCTTTAGGCTCTGGTTTGGGAGAGGGATTGTTTATTTCCTGTGCCTCTGAAGTAAGATCGATTGATGTTAAGTCTATGTTTTCTATATTGATTTCTTCGCATTCCGGCAGGTCTACATCAAGATTAAGCTCATCTTCTGATATATTTAACGGGTTTTCTTCACTGTTGCTTTCTTGATTTTGCGTAACAGTTCCCAAATCAAGACCATCAGCATCCAAAAACTGAGCAGAATTTTCCAAATTCAGACTTAGACCGTCTGTTTCTTGAATGGCAGCAGGTTCATTAGAAAGGTCTAAGCTAAGCTTACTAGTGTTATTGTCTTCTGAAACAGGTTCAATAATTGTATTTTCAACTGGTGACTCTTGCTCTTGTTGTAATGATATAGGCTGTTCAGGTTCTTCTTGCTTTTCGCTGATATCTAGAACTGGTTCTTCGCTGACTTTCTCCTCTTCAGTAGAATTAATTAGAGTTTCAGTAGCATTAGATGTTTTTTCTTCTTCTTCTTTCTTTTTAACAGAAGCAATAGCATCCATAAAAGCTTCTTCATCTGTAACTATGTCTGATACTGCTTTATCGGCTGTGTTTTCGTCTATATCGGCTAGCGCATCAGCTTCAACTGAAAAATCTGTGTTTTCGGTGAATGTTTTTTCTTCTGGAAGTTCGTTCAAGTCGTCTATTGTGACGCCTTCTTCTTCTGGCAGAACATTGTCATAGTTATCTATAGATTTAGCGAAATCTGCCATTTCAGAATCGTCAACTTCGGAAAGTTCTCTGTCAAGAGCTTCATTGGCTTCTCTTATAGCTCTATCTTTTTCTTCCTGCTCTTTTCGTTTCTGTTCAAGCTGTTCTTTTAAAGAGACCTTTTTACCATTTTCGATGACAAATTCTTCTTTTTTCTCTTTTTCTTCTTCTTTGCGTTTTTCTGCCTCATCATGGTCTTTCATAGAACGCTTTGTTATATATGGAATAGCGTCTAATACTTTTAAAGCTTCTCTTGCTTTGTGAGCTACAAGCTGGTTTGAATGATACTGGACCTTAGCTATTACGGAACGAAGGCTGTTTGTTATTATATTGGGCAGGAACGGAGCTACTGTTTTTAAAACCCATTCGTCTGGTGAACCTAAGGCATAGTCAAGAATAATAGCTAATTCTGCTTCTGGCAGATTTTTAATAGCTAAAAAGGCGGTTTGAGAAACAATCGGGTCTTTATCTGCAACTAGATTCAATACATAAGCGAAATGACTTGGTCTTCCGCTTTTTATAGCTTTCTCACAAACCATAGCTCTAACTTCCGGGTCAGGGTGAGTCAGGCACATTTCTATAAAATCATAACTGTTTGCAGGAATAGAGTTGCCCATAGATGCCAGAATTGCTATGATCATCTGACTTGTGGCGCAGTTTTCAAGATATTCCCACATTGTTGGAGTTATATCGTTGACTTTTCCACCTTCTTCATACTGAAGTATTTCCAGGATTCGCCTTTCCATTGCGGCATCTCTAGGAAAATTCGTCAGAGTCAGACAAACCTGGACCATAAAAACAGCTATGGTTTCATTCTTTTCATACTTTACAGCTTTTTTTAATTCTGGAACAAGGTCAGTACGTCTATCGAAAAGGATTCGATAGATAGCTTCCCTTTTATTGTATTCATTCGAGCTGTATAGCCGCGATATTATTTCTTTTGTTTGCGGAGTTAGATTTGTCTGTGCCATTGGTTCTGTTTCATTATGATTAAATTATAATGAAAAATCAAAGTAAATATCATCCGTGTCTTTCGAATCTAAGTCTTCTATGCCGTTGATTCCTTTATTATAAAGAATATGCTTCCCTTTTAAGTTTAACTCGTATGGCTTGTTAGTAAGACGATCTTTGGGAAGTTCTCTTCCAAACCACTTGCTAAGTTCAGCAATTGATTCAGGCATTTTTTTGTTTTCTGCAGCAAAAGCGTTGATAACTAGAGCTATTGCTGTTAATTCCATTTCGGCAAGTTTTTGTTCAGTATGTTTTTTCATCGTTTCAAAATCAGGAAGACATCGTTTTAATAATATAATGGTTATGGCTTCATCGGGGTCTTTTAATAATTTAAGTTTTTCTCCAAAATTAGATTTATTGCCGAATAAAGTTTTAATTTTGTTGTTGTAATCTTCAAATTCATTATTTAGTTCATATATTGGTTTATCTATAAATTCCAACGGAGTTTTGTATACTTCATCCAATACCTTAAAATATGATTTTGAAGTCGTTACGTAGGTATTCAAAAATTCACAAGCCTTTGATTGAAAGTGTTTAAAATCATTTTCTTTGAAAAATGCATCAAATAGACGGCGTTCATATTTGATATTCACAGCTAATGGAAATTCAGTGTTTACTAAGTCTATAATATCTGCGGCAATTTTCTTGCTTAATTCTGACTTGTCGGGTCTTGGTTTGTTAGCCCAGACCAATATTGAATTACAGGCTATATGGCACAACTGAAAGGTTTGAGTCTTATTTAATGCTCTCGAACCATAATAGTATTCTCTTTCCCAATCTCTAGCTAAATAATAAATACCTTGGCTTAATAACAATGAACTTTCAGAATCTCCGAAATTGTCTAAGTATCTGCTTATTAAATACCAGTATTCTGCTGTTAATTTTGTTGTTTCAAAAGTTATAGGCAAGGGATGTGCATATTTTTCATAATCTGCTAATTCTTTTTTTAAATTTTTGCTTCTTTCTATATCATGTTTAATATTATATTTTATAAACGAAGATACAAACTTCTCTAAATTATTTGGAACTATTTCTTCTATATATGGTTGGATTTTTTTTTCAGAATCAGGAAGAAATAATTCTTTTTGAGTTGGAAAAAGTGATTCTGTCTTTTTTATTATTTCTTTTGTATCATTGTTTGGATAATAGCTCTGAGTTATATATGAACTAACATTTGTATCATCATAGGAAAATTTTGCCGGAAAATGTTTTAAGACTTCCGGATTTTCAGAAATAGCTAAATAGGGTCTTAGGTTATTTAAATAATATAAAAATGTTGAAAGAGTAATAAAAACTAAAAAAATTATAGCAACTGCAATTATAACAGGTTTATTTTTCATTAGATTCCCTTTTTAAGACTAAAATAAAACTTAGATTTTTAATATATCATTTTTTTTGTGGTTTGTCTTTGGTTATATGATATAATCACAAAAACAGGGAGTTTTCTTATGAAAAAAATTAATAAAATTTTTACAATAGTTTTTATAGGATTGTTGATTCTGCAATCAAACTGTAGCATAGAAGCAGCTAAAAAGAGTTCAAAGACATCAAATAAACAGCAGAGTCAGCAAAAAAATGATGCATCTAGTGACAGTTCAGTTATTTATGTATTCCCTGTAGATACTGACAAAAAACCTTTTAAACCAGTTAAGCGTGTTCTTACTGGAATTTTTACAGAAAAACAACAATCTAAGGCTGTGGCAGAAGAAAAGGAGAAAAACTCAGAAGGAGGAAAACTGCAGCGTAAAGAAATTCCTCCGAGAAAACTGAATGAAAAAACTATTGCATGGGTAAATACAAACAGCATTTACTATCATGATCCTTACAATAATTGCTTAAATATAAAGGAACGCTCCTGGGCAGAAGATAAGAAAGAACTCTTAGGCTTGGAACCTTGCCCGGACTGTTTTAAAAAGTTAAATAAGACTCCGGAATTCATTAAAAAAGAGTCTGCGGCTTTTGATGTAGCAGATTCTGATAAACTGCTTCTGAATGCAGATTTTATTGAATGGATTAAAAAGCGCTTTCCGGTTGAAGATATGAATTTTATCAGTGGAACTAAGCTTTTGGCATATCCAAATCTTGATATGACCAGTAAAGGAATGCATCAGTTGGCTATTGAAATTCAGAATGCATATTTACGCCAAACCTGGAGAGTAATTGAAGTGATTGTTAAGTCTAAGCCGGACGTTGTTCCTTATGTAAGTTCTTTTTCGCCTACTAGTGAACTGTTAGGGGTAACAAAAAACAAACTTACTGATAATGACGATAAAAACAAGAATTATAAGGAACCTAAAAAACCTAGATTATTTCAGTAAAGGGACTAATTAATGGCTGGCCTGTTTGATTTTCATGATGAAAAAATCAGTAGCGGCAATGCTTCTGTATCGGTTTATCAGCCTTTGGCCGACAGGGTTCGCCCAACTTCCTTAGAAGATGTAATGGGGCAGGATGATATTTTAGGACCGGATAAACCTTTAAGAATGTTGATGGAAGCAGGGTTAAGCGGTTCTATCATTCTATGGGGACCTCCAGGTTGTGGAAAAACTACCTTAGCAAGAGTATTGGCTGGTCTTTCCGATTCTGATTTTATACAATTATCAGCGGTTACATCAGGTGTAAAAGAAATGAAAGCTGCTTTTGATCAGGCAGCTTATACTAGAAAGACTTCTGGGCGAAAGACTATTCTTTTTATTGACGAAATTCATAGATTCAACAAGGCTCAGCAAGATGCGCTGCTTCCGCATATTGAGTCCGGACTTGTAATATTTATAGGGGCGACAACTGAGAATCCTAGCTTTGAAGTAAATTCTGCACTGCTTTCAAGATGTCAGGTTCTTGTTTTGAAGTCTATTTCTGTTCCCGCATTGATTACTATTCTTGCTAGAGCTATAGAAAAGGATGATAAGCTGAACAGAGAACCCAAAATAGATATTTCAGACGATAGTATTGAGAGAATAGCTATGATGGCGGCCGGAGATGCAAGAATTGCTCTCAATGTTCTTGAAACCTGTTGTGAAGTCTCAAGACAGAAAACTCCTGAAAAACCTGTGGTTACCCCTGAAATAGTAGCAGAAACATTTCAAAGCAAGCTTTTGCGTTATGATAAAGGCGGAGAAGAACACTATAATCTAATTTCGGCTTTACATAAGTCTTTGAGAGGTTCAGACCCTGATGCGGCGTTATATTGGGCATATAGGATGATAGATGGTGGTGAAAACTGCAGATACCTCTTTAGAAGAATGATTCGTTTTGCTGCTGAAGATATTGGAATGGCAGACCCCTTTGCTATGACACTGGCTATGTCTTGTGCCCAGGCTTTCGAATATGTGGGGCCTCCGGAAGCTCATTTATTTGTTGCTCAGCTTGTAGTTTATCTCGCAACAGCACCTAAAAGTAATGCTCTTTATAAGGCTGAAAGCCGGGTTAAACGCTATATTAGAGAAATTGGCGAGCCTGGAGTTCCTATTCATTTGCGTAATGCTCCTACGAAGTTAATGCAGGAACTGGGATACGGCAAGGAATATCGTTACCCTGTGAGCCAATCAGTTTTTATCTGCCAACTTCTTATGGGAAAGAAAAAGCTGTTAAAGAGCGTTTAGACAAGCTTTGGCCAAATAGGTATAAGAATGGAAAGTTTAGAGCGTAGAGATTAGGGAGAAGTGGTAGGTGGTAAGTGGTTGGTGATGGGTGATACGAGGCTTAAAGCCTCTGTGGGACGATTGCTATCGCAATCTGTGAGACGGCAGTTGCCACTGCCTGTGTTAGTTGTTTGACAATTGCCACAGTGAAACCTCTTACAGCGCAGCGTAACACTTTTAACCCTTCTAACCCTTCCAACTCTTATAACTTATAAAAAAGGTGAATTATTATTAGCAGTATAATTAACAAGATACTATATAGATGCTGGCAGTTTTATAAAGCTGTTTTTCCACGCTTAAATATTGAAAAATGGAAAGAAGCTGCAGATCGTTCTGATAACAGACTTAAGTCTTTGCTGGAAAAACTTGGCAAAGCTGAAAAAGCACATACTTTAAGGGTCTTAGAATATATTGATAAAGATAGAGATTTAGACAGTAGTTTAAAAGCTGAGTTAGCTTCTTTTGCTTTGGTTCACGATATTGGAAAAGCTATTACAAAGCCAAGTCTTGCTTTTAAAGTTGCAAAAGTTTTATTCAGACTTTCTAGTGATGCTCACTGTATTGCTGGTTGCAGAGCAGTATGGCACCTAACTCATGACAAAAAACTTGCCTTAAGAATACTTAAACATCATGTAAAGCCGAATCCAGACCCTTTTCTAGATGCTTTTCAGAAATATGATGATAAGGCGTAGTGATTGGTGGTAGGTGATGGGTGGTACGAGGCTAAAGCCTCTGTTGGACGATTGCTATCGCAATCTGTGAGACGGCAACTAATGCTGCCCGTGAAAGTTGTTGTAAGGGTTAGAAGAGTTGGAAGAGTGAGAAGTGTTCAAAAACGAAGTGTCTCACAGCGTAGCGTAACACAAAGTTACAAATTATAAGATAGAAGAACATAGGTGGTGAGTAAATTTGTTGCGAATTTTTGAAAATAAGAATATTGTATTAGACAATCGATGGATAATAAAATGCCTAAAGATTCTGAGAACCAAATAGCTATTGCAGAACAAGAAAAAAAAGAATTTTCTAAGCCCTCTTTTTTTTCTCGTTTGAATCCTTTTCGTAAGAAAAAAGAATCGAATGACTTGTTAGAATTTACCAAAAATTTTGCTTCTTTAACTAAAGATGGTGTTCCTATCATTACTTCTTTGGAAACAATTCTGACTAAGGTTGAAAACAAGAGGTTTAAAGAAATAATATCATACTCTATCAAAGAGGTTAAAGCAGGAATCCCTCTTTATGTATCTTTAAAAAAGCATAGTGATATTTTTAGCGATTTATATTGTGATTTGATTAAAATAGGTGAAGAGTCTGGCAGATTAGACCAGGTTCTAGAACGCCTTTCCAAACAGTTAGAGAGTTACTCGGTCATTGATAAATGTATTTTTGAAGCAATAGAATACCCAGCAAGAGTTTCTGTTTATAGCTTTTTTGAAATCGTTTTTCTCATGGTTTTTGTCGTGCCGCGTTTTTCTATACTATACGAAGGATACAAAATCCCACAAATTACTAAGATAGTTCTTCAGATTGCTTTTTGGTTCCAGGACAACATAATTGTAATTTTATCTATAATTATGGCTTTTTTAATCGTATATTTTTTGTCGAGATTAACCAAAATTGGAAGATATGTAACAGATTATTATAAATTGAAGATTCCTATATTTGGTATCATGCTAAAAAAGCATTCTTTGATACATTATTCTCGAAGTCTTGTTACTCTTTTTAATTCCGGAATTAGTTTTGTTTCTTGTATGAAAAAAACAAATCAAACAATGAAAAATACATATTTAAAAAAGGTCTTAGATGATATTGTTCAGGATATTGAATCTGGAACGCCTATTGCCCAGGCTTTTGAAAAAACAAAAATAATGCCGAGAAAATCAATGAACATCATAGAAACTGGTGAAGAATCCGGTTATATAGATGAGATGTTTACGGAGTTAGCTGATAATTATGAACAAGATTGTACTTACCTTTCAAGACAGATTGGTATATTTGTAAAACCTATTTACGTAGTTATTATGGGAACTATATGTGGAATAGTTGTAGTGAGCTTATTAATACCTCTTGTTTCTATAGTTAAAGCAGTGACTCCGCACCCGTAAACTCTATACCTTATAAATTATAGCATCAGACTTGTTTTTTATGATTTGGACTGTTGCGATTAATATAAATTGATTCCAACCAATGAGAATAGATAATATGTTATTTTCTTAGCCATAGGAGTTATCATTCCGCCAGCATACATGAAGACGAATATCATTATAAATAAAGCATATTGCTGAGCAAATCTATAATAATTAGCTTTATAAGGTGCAGGAAGTAAGTAATGAACCAGTCTTGAGCCATCTAATGGCGGTATGGGAATTAAATTGAATACTGCAAGCAAAACATTAACAGAAGTAGCAAAATAACAAATATTAAAAACAATACTTAAAGTTAATTCATTACTTACAAAAAAGAATGTAGCTCCTACGATTAATACTGAAAATATAGCAATAAAAAAATTGCATAATGGCCCAGCAAGAGCAACAGAGACCATTGCTTTATCTGGATTTCTAAAATTTGAAGCATCAACTTGAACAGGTTTTGCCCAACCAAAACCACAAAAAATGAATAACAGGGTTCCCCAGAGGTCAAGGTGTTTTAAGGGATTCAAAGTCAATCTACCTGTTAGTTTTGGAGTGGGGTCTCCTAGAAAATATGCCATATAGGCATGAGATAATTCGTGTAAAACCAATGATATTATAAAAATTGGATATGCTATAAGAAGTCGAAGAGGATTTTGGAAAATGTTTGTAAATGTTGCTATTAATACTAAGGCTATTAGTATTAATCCTAGTTTTGGCATGAAATCAACAATTTTGTCTTTCCAATTGGATTTGTCGTCTGGGGTTCTAAATTCATATATTCGGTATTCCGGCAAGGTTTAGTTCTTCCTTTCTAGTTAATTCAGGGCACTCAAGCTTTTTTTCTATTATCTTTTCCAAGATTTGTCTTATTTGAGGTCCTGGTTCAATTCCTGCTTCTACAAGGTCTTTGCCTGTGATAGAAGGTTTAATTGAATATAATTGATTCACATATTGATTTATTTTATTTTCGATTTCTTTGTTTTTGTTTTTTAGATATATCAGAGCCAAGGTTTCAGGGCAAGCATCTTTTAAGGCATTATATATTTCAAGTTTTGTTTCTGCTAGAGAGAGTTTTGTCAGTATAACCTGCCAACTGGATAAAGCAGAAGTAACCTGCAAAACGACAGAATGAGGGAGACCAGAATTGTTTAGCAGAGTTTGAGCTTCTGATAATGGAAGAGTTGATAATAACAGTGACCAGAAAACAGCATTTTCAATTATTCCAGGAAATTTGGATTTTAATCTGGTAGTCATAGCTCTTACCATGCTGAAAGAAAAATCTGGTCTGGTCTGACCTTTGAATAATTTATGATAGTATTCCAGCAGGCCTGAACTGCGGTATTTGTTTAAAAGGCTCAGAGGATATTTTTCCTTAAAACATTTATCTATTTCAGCAGCAATGCGCTTAATACTTAAAGTGCTTGGAGCACTGATTTTTATTGCTTTATCGAAAAGGTATTCCGTGTTTGAGTCTAATACAAATTTGAATCTATCTGCAAATCTAAGGGCACGATAGAGCCTGGTTGGGTCATCTAAAAAACTATTAGTATGAAGTACTTTTATGATACCCTTTCTGAGATCAGATTCACCGCCAAATAAATCTATAAGTTCAAAAGGCTGATTCGGTGTTATTGAAAGGGCTAAGGCATTAATTGTGAAATCTCGTCTGTAAAGGTCGTCTCTAAGATTACTGAAAGATATTTCCGGCAGTTCTCCGGGACGTCTGTAGACTTCTTTTCTTGCTGAGCTGAAATCTATAGTTAGTTTATCCAGGAATATGTGAGCTGTGTGGAATCTTTCTATCAGCTTACAATCTGCGTTTAGTTCCTGCCCGACATTTTCTGCAAAGGGTATTGCATCCCCTTCAACCATAATGTCGATATCAAAGTTTGCTTTTTCCAATAGTAAATCTCTTACAAAACCCCCGACAGCATAAGCTTTGAGACCATGGTTTTCTGCAATTTGGCCTATTTTTGTTAAAGTATCCAAGAGGTTTTGGGAAAAAATCTCTTTAATTTTTGAAGCAAGAGACATTACTTATCGACGCCTTCTTTTTTCAATATATCGAAGAAAACCTTTACTAATGAAGGGTCTAATTGGGAACCTGCTGCTTTGAACATTTCTTTTTTTACGTAATCAAAAGGAAATGCTTTTCTGTATGGGCGGTCGGCAATCATTGCGTCATAAGTGTCTGCAACTGCAAGAATTCTTGCTCCTAAAGGTATTTGTGAACCTTTAAGGCCTAGAGGGTAACCTTTACCATCATATCTTTCGTGGTGATAAAGCGTAAGAGGTGCAATGTCTTTTAATATGGCCACTCTTTCCATGATATTTGCGCCATATTCAGGGTGCTTATGAAGTTCAGCAACTTCTTCATCAGTGAGTTTTCCTTGTTTAGACAATATAACGTCTTTGACGCCTATTTTGCCTATATCATGAAGAAGTCCGGCATATCTGACGGTTTCAATCTGATCGTCGTCTAAGCCTATTTCTTTGCTTATTTTTACAGCGTATTCCATAACCTTGGTGCTATGACCGTGAGTATAGGAATCTTTAGCTTCGATTGCAGCAGCTAAGGCCATTACCATAGACATATACTGTTCTTTCATGTCTGCGTAAAGCTTAGCATTTTCTATGGCTATACTGGCTTGTGATGCGAAAGTTGAAAGCAGGTCTATTTCGCTTTGAGAGAAGTTCTTTGGCTTGCTTGTGTAAATGGTTATTACGCCGATTGATTTATTGTGAAGAATAATCGGAACTGCGAGAAGACCAGCTATTTTTTCCTTACGCATCAGGCTTAAGAATGGGTCATTGTCGAGTTTTCTGATATCGGCAACAGAAGTTGGGCGGCGCTTTTCGAAACAGGTTCCGATAATGCTTTCGCCTTTCTTTATTGCTTTTGAGGCTAGAAAAGACTTAGATAAGCCTCTTGAAGCTTTTACTTCAAGAGCATCTGTGTTTTTGTCAAAAAGTCTCAATTCACAGCGAAGAGCGTTCATCATTTCAATAGAGAAGCTTACTATTGAGTCTAAAACTTCATCTAAGACAAGAGTTGAAGTTATTGACTGAGAAATTTCGAAAAGAACAGAAACCTCATCTATGTGCCTTTCCAGATCGAGAGTAATTCTTACGTTTTCTACAGCGGTAGATAAAAGATTAGAAATGGTTGTCAGAGTTCTGAGGTTTTCTCTTGAAAAAGCATTTTTCCTCATAGTTGCTAAGGTAATGAAACCTATGTTTTTGTTCTGGAAAACCAAAGGAACAGTTAAATAGGATTTCAGTTTTCCTGCAAAAAGCTTGGAATTATCCTGATTCTGATCGGATAAAAATAGTTGCTGACGCTTAATTATACGTCCTTTTTGAGGAGAAAGGGTCTGAGATATATCGTTCATGTGAGCTGATAGAGCATTTAGCTTTTGCGGCTCAAGAAGATAATTGGAAACGTAGTAGCGTTTTTCTTCTTCATCTTTGGAAAACAAGCTAACTACACCAATATCGTATTTTATTCTTCCTCTGAGATATTCAAAGGATTGGCCGATAAGAGCGTCAAAAGTTCTTGATGTAGAGAGTTTTTTTGCAAGCTGATTAAGCTGTTCCATCTGTTTAATCTGCTTTTCTCTGTCATTAAGAAGGGTTGTATGCTCAATTTTTAAAGCAGCAAGATTAGCGAATATTGTAGCTTCTTCTAAGTCGTTTACAGAGAAGATGTGATTTGTTGTTGTATTCGCTGCAACTAAAAGACCAACGCACTGGGTTTTGGTTTGAAGCGGAATAAACAAGGCTGATTTAAATGGAGTTCCTTTAAAAATACTGTCGTTAGGGTCGCCAGTGTAAATTAGTCTTTGTCTAGCTTCAAAAGCCTTGAAAACCGCCAGATTTTCACCGGTTAAATTAGGATTGGCTATCTGTGCGTTTCCTGGACTTGGGGCAAAACCAAACTCTTTATCCGAATGGATTTCATTTCTGTGATCTTCACATTTAATATAAGAAGGTCTTCGTCTGCGTTTACCAGAGGCTGTGCTGAATTCTAGCTGGAATAATTCTCTGTTTAAAAGCATTATATAGCTTTCATCAGCTTTTACAGCATCTTTTACCGCTTTTGCTATCATTTCTAAGTCTTCTTTCATCTCTCGATTAGATGAGAGAGCTAAAGAAATCTCAGAAATGGCAGATAATCTGTTAAAACTTTCGTTCTGACTATTGTTGGCCTTAATGGGTTTTTTCATAGTATACTTCAGATTCATTATAGGTCTGAACCTGATTTCTTCCTTCTGCTTTTGCTTTGTATAATGCCTGGTCTGCTGCTTCAATTAAATCTGATGTTTTTGTGCATTTTGTTACTGAGATGCAGGAAACACCGATAGAAAGTGTAACTTTAAGCTTTTTATCACCTTCTTGTATAAAAGATTCTTCTACTTTTTTCCTGATGCGTTCTGCGAAAACTGCAGCTCCTTCTAGTGAAGTTTCCGGAAGTATTACGCCGAATTCTTCGCCGCCATATCTTGCCACAGTATCAATTTGTTCACGCATAGAAGATTTAAATATTGCGGAAACGTGTTTTAATACTTTATCTCCAACTAGATGTCCATAAGTATCGTTAAATTTTTTGAAGAAATCAATGTCTATAATCATTAAAGAAAGAGGTTTTTTATATCTTTCAGATCTTGTAAATTCCTGCAGAAGAGTTTCCTGGAAGAATCTGTGATTGTAAAGCTCTGTCAACGGGTCTGTGAAAGCTAGTTTTTCTGTTCTCTTGTGAATTAACGCATTTTTTATGCTGGTAATAAAAATACCTGTAAACTGAGAAGTAATGTCTAATTCGTGAGAAGTGAATTCATGATTTCCTTTTCTTGCAAGATGAATAAGACCTTTTACTGAATTGCCGAGAATAATTGGCAGATGCAGAACATTCTTAAATGAAGCAACCTGTTTTGCATCAGGATTATGAGGGTTAAAGAATGTCGGGGTGGCTGTATTATCTTTTGTTATCAAAGGTTCGCTTGGGTATTCCTTGAACAGATTAATGATACTATTGGTAAGATTTTTCTGATACTTCAGTGAAATTGGCTCAGAGGGCTGAACAATAAGTTTATATTCAGCGTCTAAATCGTCATAGAGCAATATCGAAATAGTAGTAAAAGAAATAATCTTGTTAAATTGATTGAAAGCCTTTTGCAGTATCAGATAAGGATCAAGGGTCGAGCCAAGGTCTTTGCTGATTTCGAAGAAAATTCTATTTCTTTCAGCACTTTCTCTTAGGATTTCTTTGTCTTCATGAATGGTTTTCAGCATTTTTTCACGTGAGATTGCACTGGAAATGTTATGTGAAATAACCTGCAGGAATCTATAATGCTTGTTAGTATTGATTTCATCATCTTCAACAAAGTTGCGACTGACGATCAGGAAATAGATGCCGTTATCCTGTATAAATAAAGGAACACAATACATCTCGCTGTTGTTTTTCCCATCATTAAACTGAAGAGTTAGCGGGGTGTCATCGCTGTTGATTCCTGCCAATGCTGAACTTCTTTTTATTTTAAGCTTAATATGTTCTGATGCAGATTTGAACATTGATTCCAAATGATTTTGCTTGAGATTATGAGAGGCAATAATCTCAAAATTATGCTGTTTTGTCTTTGATTTTTTGTCTTTATCAAGAGGAATAGTTTTTATGATGGCAGAGCGTTTCATTCCAAGCTCTTTTGAAAGCTTTAATAAAAATTCTTCTAATCTGCCTTTGAAATCATTAGATTCAGAAAGAAGGTTAGACATTTGATAAAGAGCGGAAATTTCTTTTCTGTTGGTTTCGATTTTTTCCAAAAGGGTTTCTTTTTCTATAAGACTGGCTATGAAAACGTTTATTCCGCTGAGTTTCACTAAGTCGTTAGAATTAAATGATTCCTGTTTTGGTGTGCGGTTAAGATTTATTACCCCTATAATTCTTTTGCTTATTGTTAAAGGAACAGACATGAAAGAGCCGTTATCATCTGCTCTGCTTAATTTTAGTTTAGATGCATTTGTTTTAGTATCTTTTTTGAAAATAATCGGTTTTCCCGAACTAAAAACCTTTGCTGCTATTGAATCACTCTTTGAAATCTTGGTTTTTTTATCTTTTACGGCACCCTTAGCAAATACAGGATGTGATGAGGATGCGTAAAGTTTCAAACTGTCATCTTCTTTATTATAAACCATTATAGAACCAAAAGCGGCTTGCATATAATCAAGAGTATGCTGAATTATGTTTTGAACCAGAAGACGAAGGTCTGTTGCTTCTGCAGCTTTTTCAGCCAAGATTGCATAAATGTTGTTTTCATTTGCTGGTTTTTTAGTCATTTTGGTCGTTCCTTCTATATTTTATAGCCAGAACAGTAAGGTCATCGTGAGCCTCTGTTCCTTCTCGCCATTGCTGGCATGCTGTAATTAAGGCTTTGGTTATACTTTTGGCACTTTCTTGTGCTGTGTTGCTCAGAATTTCCTTTATTCTCTCAGTTCCAAACATTTCACCATTCTGGTTGCTTTCTTCGTAAAGCCCATCAGTGAACATTACAAAAGAATCTCCAGAATTCAATTTAAAACTGGTTGAAACAAAGGGCTTCAATGGTGGGTCGAAAAGTCCTAAGGGCATGCCTGATTTCGGCGGAATTTCTTCATTACAGTCTTTTCTTCTTACAAGAAGAGGACCGTGACCGGCTGAAGCAAATTCGCAATCTCCAGTGGCGATATCAATGGCAACCAACTGGAGAGTAACAAATTTACCGTCCATTTCTTCCATTTCTGCCGAAAGGTATTTATTGGCCTTAGTTAAAATGCTTAATATGTTTGATTCTTCTGGAGCAAGGGTTTTTATGATGGTTTGAGCAATAGCCATAATTATTGCGGCAGAAGAACCTTTGCCAGATACGTCTCCTAATAATACCAAAAGTCTTCCGTCACAGAGTTTAACGGTTTCAAAGAGGTCTCCGCCAACTTCTTTTGCCGGGCTGCTTTCGCCATAAATGTCTATTTCTGGAGGCAGACGCTTGAAATCTTTTTCTGTGGGCATTAGAGACATCTGGATTTCTCTGGCGTTTTTATTAAGCAGTTCTCGTTCTTTGGTTTCGCTAAGGTAACTTACATTGTTTATGCCTGCAGCTACCAAATCTGAGATTGCTTCAAGAAATCTTTTATCGCTCAAGGAAAAAGGTTTCATGTTGTCTTTATTGTTAACGTTTATAACACCAGTAACTTTTTTGTTTGAACTTCCTATTCCAGTTATCAGAGGAACAGACAGCAGTGACTTAGTATGGTAAGATGTCTGGTGCTGCTGACTGAAAAGTCGTTTTAAGTTTTCTCTGCTTTCAGAAGGAAAATTTCTTTGAACTTCATCAAGGTCATTAATATTCTTTATATAGAGAGTTTTTCCATATTTAACGACTAAACCAGATATGGAATCATCGATAGATTGCTTGGTTTCGTTTGGAATAACACTGTCTGAATGACCGTGTCCCTTCTTTAATATCAAGTATTTCCGGCTTGGATCTACTTCCATATAAGAAATAATATCTACTTTAAGATGGTCGGAAATGACTTTTATCATTTTATCCTGCATGACATTCGGGTCGGATATGTTTTTAATAAGGTCTTCAAATTCTGTTATAGAAGATATTCTATTGGCAAAATTGTCGGCAGCTTGCAGATGAAAACCAATCTTTTCTTTTAAACCGTAAGAGATAGTATCTATTTCATCATTTGATAACAGAGGATTTAAATTAGATTCGTAGATTACCAGCGCACGCGAGTATTTGCTAAAAGTTGAAGTTATAGGGAAAATATAGCGCACTGGCAGGTCAATTTCTTTGTTGCTGTTATCCAGCGAATTTGTTTTCTTTATGGCGTCAAGAATTTCAGGGCAGTTAAATAGCTGCTCAGCGCTTATTAAATCTGGTGTCCAGGGATCAAGACTTATTGTTTTTTCGAGACAGTCATTATTCCTAATATATGTATAAATAGCCCCAGCATGCAGATTAAAAACTTTGGTTATAAAATCTGCTAAATCATCAAGAATCTGTTTTGTATCATTAGGGTTATCAAGGAAGCTGATACGAGTATCTATTACTTCAATAGTTTTTTTCAGACGGTCATTTAAAGCTTTTCTTCTTGTAAGATTAAGATGGCTGAAGTAAAGGCCAAGCTGGTTTGCTATGAGGGTAATAAGCTTCATTAGCCCGTTATCCTGCTCGTTAAACATTTCTAGGGCTTGCTGCTGAGTTGGAATTATTCCAAGATAACCAAAGGTTATGTCTTCTTCGTTAAGATTCTTTTTTATATTGTTGTTTATAGAGCAGGGGAAGACTACGGGGCCGAAACTGGAAAAAATTTTATCCTGGTGATCATATATTTGGGTTTTGATTATAGAATCCAAATCATGATTTTTAGCATCTATAATCTCCATCCGTCTTTCTAAAAGCTCTTGAAGACTGCTGTCGTATTCTCCTTCATTGTTGGTCGGAGTAATTATATATTCGTTATTGTATCCTGGAGCGGCTTTTTGGATAATTCCAATAGCGTTCAGCGAAAACTCTTTTTGTAGCTTTTTTAGTAAGGGTAAAAGAACTTTTTCGTCTTCTTCAAACCAAAGCTTAGATTGGCTCTGTTTAAACATCTGGTCATTGTAACCAATCATAAGTTTTTTGGCTGTTTTATTGGTAGATAATATGTTTTGTAGCTCTATTAGAAGTTCTAAAGTTTTAGCAGGAGTTTCAAATTTTTTTACTACTATATTAGTGTTTGTATTTTCTTGACTGTTTTTTATATCAGACATAAAGAAAAAATCCTTAGCCTTCTATTTTTTTTAGATTTGTTTGCCTAGTAATCTTAACATATAGAGTCTGTGTTTTCTAGTCCTTCATGGACTTAAGTTTTAAGTTTTTTTATGTTTGTGTACATAATTTTATCTTTTTTATAAACTTTTTATAATTGCTAAAGTATATATATTTGTTATAATAAAATAATGTGAGGTTTATTATGAAAAAAACATGTGTTTTACTATCGAGCATTGTTTTGGCTATTGCCGTAGCTACTTGCCCTAATTTAATGAGGGTAAATGCTGAAGCTACAACTTTTCAGGATACTGAAAAGAATATAGAAAAATCTACTGATTCAAATGCTCTTGAAACCAAAGATATAAGTGTTTCCGAAGGGAGCACTTCTACTAGTACTGGAACAAGCACTGGTGTTGATCCGGAATCCCAAAAGGTTGATAAATGGATCGTAGATGGGCTTACTTCATCATCTACATCAACTAATACTGGAACTGCTACCGGAACTGCTACCGGAACTGCTACTGTTACAGCAACCGGTACTGCTACTGTTACTGCTACATCAACTGCAACAGTTACCAGTACTTCTACTTCAACTTCTACAGATAAAAAAGTTGAATACACAGTTCAGCCTGGTGATTATCTAATCAAAATTGCAAGTGAACAAATGGGTGATGGCAGTCGCTGGCATGAACTCGTTGATTTGAATAAGGATAAATATCCTTCTTTGTTATCAAATCCAAATTTGATTTATTCTGGTTGGGTTTTGACTCTTCCTGCTGGAAGCAAAGGAAATTCTTCTGGCTCTAAGTCAGGTTCTAGTTCAACTCTCTCTGGCAGTGATACTATTAATGCAAATGGTAAAGCTGTAGATTCAAGCGGATGGGGTAGTGCAAATCCAGTTGATCCAATGCCATCAAGAGTAAGTTCTGAATATGGTTATAGAACACATCCTGTTACTGGAGTAAAAGGCACTTTCCATAACGGTGTTGACCTTCCAGTTCCAACAGGAAGCCGTGTAAATGCTATGGCTAATGGTGTTGTTACTGCTGTAGGTTTTGAAAATGGCGGTGGTAACTATATCAGAATTAAATATGATAATGGTTATGAAACTTTTGCTTGTCATCTTAAAGGTTCTACAGTAAAAGTTGGTGATAGGGTTAAAGCAGGTCAGCAGGTAGCAATTTCTGACAATACTGGTATTTATACTACAGGTGCTCACCTCCACTTTGAAGTAAAAGTTGACGGCACTCGTGTAAATCCAAGAAAAGTTGTTAAACTGCCATAATAATTTGTGGCTTAAGAGGTTTTCAGGTAAATGTTTAAAAAGTCCTTGTTAACAATAGCTGTTTGTGGTGTGTGTTTAATGAACGCTTCTATAGGTTTGGCCGAAGAGCCTATAGCTGAACACAAGATGATCAATGGTCTTAGATACTACGAAACAATGTATAATGCTAAGCCTTCATCTGAAATAATGAAGATTAAGATGGGGTCTAGGTCAGAAAATGTTGGCGGTCATCATGAAGATCTTAAGGAAGAAACAGAAGGTCTTCCTATGGCATTCAGACCTACTGTTAATAAGGATGAAGCCTGGATTCTTGATTCAATAAACGGTGCTTTAAAACTGTTTAAAGCAGCAAAGCTTAAAAGATATATTTCTCTGAAAGAATTTGGTTTGATTCAAGACTTTGCTATCAGTAAAGACAACAAGTTATTTGCTTTCCTAAATGCAAAAACAGGTAGTGTTTATGTTACTGATGACAGAGGTAAAGTTAAAAGTTCTTTCATGGGCTATGCTTCAGCTTTGTCTATTGAATTTACTTCTAATAACGATTTGTTAATTGTTAGCCCATTATCCAGAGGGGTAGTTCAGGTATCAAACGAAGGTGCTCCTTTGGGTATTTATGAAGCAGACCAGAGTTTAAGCAATTTCTCAACTGAAAAGGGTATTTGGGGAATTGACTGCTTTGAGCCTACAAAGGCTAAACTTTATGTTCGTAAAGGTTCTAACGTAAAGGTTGTTAAAGAATTTGTATTCGACAAATATAAAGATGTTGAATATAAAGCTGGAAATATTTACGGTATAGATGCATCGGGCAATGTTTGTTTCGGTTTGATTGCCTGTGACTCCAACGGTATTATTTATAGAGATAGACTCTATAGATGTACACAGGACGGTAAAGTTCTGAAAGAACTTGATGTTATAGACGATCCGATTCTTTCTCCTGAACTTCCGCGACACAGAATCGCTTGTCCTGACGGAGATATAATGACCTTCTACTGTAACGAAGAAGAATATGCTATCCGTATTTATTCCATGAAATAATATTGTTCTTATTGTAAGATAGATAAAACACAGTTGCCTGCCAGTTAAAAGTCTGGCAGGTTTTTCTTTTAGTTAAATAGTATTCTAGGTTTACTAAGAAAAGAAAAAAGAAATGTACACAAATAGATATTAAAAAGCTTGAAATTCTTTTAATGAAGTGATATTATTAAGGCTCCAAAATGAATTACAAATAATTTATGAAAGGTGAAATTATCATGGCTAATACAAAATCAGCAGCTAAGAATGCCCGTCAGGCAGTTCGTCGTCATGCAGTACGCGTTCAGGTTAAATCTGAACTTAAGACAGTTCGCAAGACTGCTTTAGCCGTAGCTGAAGAAGCTAAGGGCGAAGAAGTAGCAAAAGCAACTAACTTTGCAGTAAAGAAATATGCAAAAGCAGCTTCTAATGGTTATATTCATCCTAAGACTGCTGCTAGAAAAATCAGCCGCCTCATGAAGGCAGTAAACAGACTTCAGAAATAATAACCAGCTTTAATTTATTACTTTCTGGTGTATTACAACTGATATACTGTTAGCCATTTTACCGAGAGCGTATTAATTATGCTCTCGGTTTATGGATTTTAGCGGGTTTATTTTTTTTAGGCTTATATACTTAGTTTGCAACAAGAATATCGGCAACAAAACACTGAATGGCTGCCAATGGGTCAGGAGCACCTGATTTAAGTTTGGAATCCAGTTCTATGATTCTAGGCCAGAGAGATGTTAATTCTGGCAAAGAAAAATTCAGAGCCATATATAGATTTTTTATTTTACTTTGCAGTTTTAGACTAGCTGCATTTGCCAAAGGCTCTGGCATATTTCCCGCTATATTTTGAATTTCAGCCAAAATATTCTTTTTTTCCTGATTAGATTTAAAGTCTGATTTATCAGCGATTATTTTATATTTGCGCAGTTGGCTTAGAATAGGGTTAAAAAGATCAGGTCTGTCTGATGATAAAGCATGAAAAAGCCTATATTCTCTTATCTGCTTTATGAGCATGAACCAGATTCTTTGAACAGGTTCTCCTCTGTTATTTAAGGCTTCAAGAATTCTTAAGGCCTTTGAGGTCTGCCTTTTACCAAAGGCTTCTAAAAAGTCAAATGCAGTATCCTGTTTAATGTAGGCGACACCATTGTTGACATCGGTAATATTAATTCTGCTGCCTGGTTTACTCAATGCTAGTTTGGTTATTTCCTGATGAAGTAAGGCTAAGTCAGAACCTATTAGTTCTATAAGTTGGTCAGCAGCATCTAATGCAATTTCAGAACCTAGTTCAGAAGTTTCTTTTCTGATCCATTCGTTTAATTTGTTGGCAAAAGGTGCCCAAAAATCAATTTTGTCTGATTGCTGTTTAAAGGCTGAAGAAATTTCGGTGGCTATTTTGCTGTCTTTTACAGCAAAAACAATAATTGTTTCAATTGGGACTCCACCATTTTTTAGTTTTTCTAAAAAATCTTTTCTCTGTTTTGATGTTACTTCATCTAAGTCCTGAATAAAAAATAGTCTTGGGCTTGGATTAAAAGAAAAGCTGTATATAAGATTTATTAGTTCTGGCAGTTCTTTACCATTGCAAACAATTCTGTTGACGTTTTCTGAATGCTCTTCAGGGGGAACATAGGTTTTTGCCAGAAGATTAAATGTCTTTTGTTTTAAAAATAATTCTGGTCCGCCAAAAACATAGATGGGACTGGCTAGTTTTCTTGTTTTTATCAGCTTTTCAAAAGTTTGAATATCCATGGGGTTAGTGTGTAGGGAGAAGGGTGAAGGTTGAAGGGAGAAGGGAGAGGGGTGAAGGGTGAAGGGAGAAGGGAGAAGGGAGAAGGGAAAAGGGAAAAGGGAAAAGGGTGAAGGGTGAAGGGGGGGGAGGGGGGAGGGTAAAGGGTAAAGGGATGATGTATGCTCTACAAATTTCATCACCTATCACCTATCACTCACCACTCACCACCTATCACCTACCACTAACCACTAACCACTTGCCACCTATCACCCTTCAGTCATCACTCCCTACTAATCAGTAGTGATTCTTCATAAATGCTTTGTAAGCACTTACGCTATAGTGATAATCTGCTTTTGATATGATTTCAAAAGGTGAGTGCAGACTAACTGTAGGTATGGCCATATCTACTACTTGAATATTGTTATTTGCTATTAATCTGGCAACAGTTCCTCCGCCGCCTTCATCTACTTTACCCATTTCTCCAAATTGATAGGGTATGTTTTCTTCAGCAAGCATTTTTCTTATTTTTGCGAGGAATTCTATGTCTACTTCAAGGCTTCCTGATTTTCCGCCTTTTCCGCTGAATTTGCTAATCCATACACCTTTCCCTAAATATCCGCTGTTTAGTGGATCGTAGGCACTTTCGTAATTGGGGTCGATAGAGGCACTTGTATCGGCAGAGAATACCAGAGTTTTTGTTATGACATTTCTTGAATCTGCAAAAGATATTTTACCGTTTGTTGCTTCAGCAAGCATTGATATAATGTCAACAATCAAGCCCGATTGAGCACCGTTAGGACCAGCAGAACCTACTTCTTCTTTGTCTAGGAATATTACAGCGGCTGTATGTTCTGGAACATCTATTTCAGACATTGCAGTATAAGCAGCGTATACACAGGAACGGTCGTCATGACCGTAAGCACCGATTAAACCCCTATCAAAACCGACTTCAGCAGCTTTCATAGCTGGAACAGCATGTATTTCAGCCCAAGCTAAATCTTCTTCTGTTAGGCCAAACTGCTTTTCGATTTCTCGAATAACCATATTCTTAATACGGTTTGGTTTGTCTTTGTCTGTTTCTGGGTCTGGCTTTGAACCGACTAATATATTCAATTCTTCGCCAGTTACTGCTTCATTTGTAAGTCTCTTCATTTGCATTTTTTGAGCAAGATGAATAGCTATATCTGAGATTGTAAAAACTGGATCGCCTGGTTTTTCACCAATTACAAAACTGTGGGTTTTACCAGATTTATCTACTGCAAAAATGTGCAAAGAAAGAGGTATGGTCACCCATTGAAACTTTTTGATTCCACCATAATAATGGGTTTTAAAAAGAGCTAAATTGTCTTTTTCATACAAAGGAGTAGATTTTACATCAATTTTAGGTACATCTAAATGGGCTGCGACCAATCTAAGACCTTCTTCAGCAGGTCTTTTCCCAATTATACCCAGACAAATAGCACGATTGTTGTTTATAAACATGACTTTTGTACCGGGTTTAAGCTTTTTGCCTTTTCCAAGAGCTGGAAGAAGTTTGAATCCTGCTTTTTCAGCTTTAGCTTTTATATATTCAACTGTAGCTCTTTCTGTTTTACACTGAGAAATAAAACTAAGATAATCGCTACAGCGCTTATCCAAAAGCTTTTGATCTTTTGGGGTTAAGCGGTCCCATGCACTGGTTGCTTTAAAACTTTTTACATCATTTTTCTTATTATTTTTTTGAACCATGTAACCCTCCTTGAAAAATTTCTTAAGATGTTTTATGGTGTACATACTACTACTACATTTTAAAAAATACTAGTAAAGTAATAGAATTAAGTTATGGACAATAAAATATTAAAAACATTTGAAGCTTTTAACCAAATATCATCCGAACTAAAATCTATAATTATTGGGAAAGATGAGCAGATAGATAAGACTTTGATATGTTTACTTGCTCGCGGTCATCTATTATTAGAAGATATGCCTGGAGTTGGTAAAACATCGTTAGCTTCTGCATTAGCTACTACTATTGGTGGCACTTTTAGCAGAATACAATTTACTTCTGATATCCTTCCATTTGATATTATCGGCACCAAAATATACAAGAGACAGAGTGAAGTTTTTGAATTTATTAAAGGTCCTTTGTTTGCCAACATTATTCTTGCAGACGAATTAAACCGTGCTTCTCCCAAAACTCAGAGTGCTTTGCTTCAGGCAATGAATGAATTGGCTGTTACTTATGAAAAGCAGACTTACAATATGGCTGATCCTTTCGTTGTGATAGCAACTCAGAATCCTAGCGGCTCTAGCGGTACATTTCCTTTGCCGGAATCTGAATTAGACAGATTTATGATGCGTATTTCCTTAGGCTATCCTAATGCTGAATATGAAAAAGAAATATTAATGAAATACAGCAAAGGTGAAGAAACAAAAGTTACTAAGACTATACTTGGATTAGAACAGGTAATTGAAGCTCAGAATTACGTTGCTAACATAGAAGTAGATGAAAAAGTGTTGGATTACATTGTTAGATTGTCTACTGCTGTAAAAGAACATAATGAAGTTCTTCAGGCTGTAAGTCCAAGAGGTTTAAAAGCGCTGTTGAGAGCATCTCAGGCTGCGGCTTTTATTAAAGGTAAAGATTTTGTTACTATAGATTTGGTCAAAAGTGTAGCTCCAGAAGTGTTAGCACATCGTATCGGGCTGAAAAATCCTATGCGTATGACAGATAGATCAGCAAATCATGAATGGGTAAATTGTGAAATACTTCAAAAGGTAAATGTCTAGTAACAAGCCAAAATCTAGTTTAAAACTTACGAATTTAGGAAAATGGCTGCTGTTTCTTGCGCTTTTCTTGCTTTTTTCTGCTCAAAATACTGGAAATAACCTTTTATATCTGATTTGTTCCTGTATTATCACGGCCATGTGTTTTGCTATAACTAATGTTTTATTCTCTGGTCGAACTATTAAAGCTGAGATTATTTATCCCAAGATAGTTAATGTAGGACAAAGTTTTGATATTGTTTGTAAAGTGTTTAAAAACGATATTTTAACTAGATATTATATGAGGTTTGAAGATAGTTGGATAGAATCTTTAAAAAGAGGAAACAACGGATTTTTTAGAAAAACTCTAAGTCTAGATAAAAGAGGGAAATATATATTCAAGAATTTTTCTTTAATTAAGCCGAGTATGCTTGATATTTTTTATTATCAGTATACTTTTTCTGATTTTGTTATTTATGCAGAAGACAGAGGCAATAATTATAATCAAAGCAATAGCCTTATTAGGGCAGTTAATCAGAATTCAGAAAAAAAATTAGGCAGAGATGGTGATTTCTATTCACTTAAAGCATATCAGGATGGGGAAGATGCTTCCTTAATAAATTGGGTAATATCTGCAAAATCTACAGATGAATGGGTGGTTGTTAGAGAAAAATCCGAAGATGATGAGGAAAAAACAGTTTTAAAGAATAAAATATTGAGTGAAAAACATACTTCTCCAGACTTAAATTCATTAGACTGTTTTTTTATTAATGGGAAAACCTATAATAATCTGTTTTCAGAAGGACTCAGGAAAAATTTAAATTCTTTTGTTTATCGAGTAATGATTTTATTGGCACTTTTAACCTGTTTTGGAATATATAATACTGGTTTTCTGCAGGGATTATCCATGGTTCTAGCCATTTTCTTCCTGATTCTGGGAATAAAGGGTAAAGCTGTTTCAAAAGAATACCATAAATATGTTTACATTTTGTGTGTTGGAATTGGAATGTACATTCTTTTAAAAACTTTTGCACCTAATGCACCTGCAAGAATCGTTTTATTATTAGAATTTTCTGTTTTGATATTAGCACTTCAATATTTAACAATGCTTAATATTAGAAGTCTATTAGGGGCTCTGACTTTAGTTTTTATGATAATTCTTGGCATAGCTGCAATGAATATAAATTCAGCATATCCGGCTATTTTTCTTCCTTTTTTAATTATTACTTCAATGATATTAACCTTTTTCAGAGTTAATTTTGTTTCTTCTGATGAAAGTATTAAAAATAGTTATGCTATTAATCCTCGTGGAGTATTTGGTACAATTGCTCTATTGTTTATTTTTACTTTATTGTGGATTCCTTTTTTCTATTTAATTCCAAGAACGAATAGTTATGGTATAGCTTCTGAATTGGCAGAACGCAGAAATAAAGGGTTTAATAATACCAGCATGAGTTTGAATGAGTCTGGATTTCTAGAAGATAATCTGACTGTTGTTATGCGTATTATACCAATTGATGAAAAAACCATATCGCCTTCTATTATAAGAAGATTAAGCAAAAAGCTTGTTCGAGGCGGTTCTTTTTTGGAGTATGAAAATGGTGAATGGAGAAAAAGAAGAAGAGGAACTTTTGTCAGAGATTTGCGCAGTTCATCGGGAGAAATGACGATAGATAGAAACTTTAAGGACTTTAAGTCTTTACACAATCTTGACGTTGTTTTGGAAAATTCTGAAACTCCATCTGTTTTTATTCCTTATGGAACAAAGGTTATAGATTATAGATATAATTTCATAGGTGTTGAACCTGATGGTGCAATGTTTTTTGTTGATAGAAGATCAAACAATATTAAAAGGTATTCTTTGTCTGTATTGGTTGATGAGCCAGATTTTGAAGATTCTAATGAACAAGAATTAGAAGAATTTGAAACTGATTTTAAAGTTTCGCCTTATTTTTCTTTAAATGGAACTACAGATAAATTGCAATATTTAGCTAATACAATAGCTGAAGAAACAGATAGTATAAAAGAAAGAATCCGATTGGTAATGAACTATCTGCACAAAAACTGCAACTATTCTTTAGAACAGCCGGAATTAGTTTCTGGTGAAGATCCTGTTGAAAATTTCCTTTTCAAAAATATGTCTGGAACATGTCAGCATTACTCCACAGCCATGGTACTTCTTCTCAGATGTATGGGAATACCTTCTCGTGTTGTTAATGGTTATATGATGAATGAGTGGAATGAAACAGGCGGATTTTTTACTGTGAGACAGAGTCACGCTCATGCATGGGTTGAAGTCTTTTTCCCAAAATCCGGTTGGATTCCTTTTGATCCTACTCCTTCTGATAACAGTTCTGAACCTTCAAGATTAAGACAGATATGGGATAAGATTATTGAAATATACGAAGGATACTGGTTTAATTATGTTTACAGCTTTGATCAGAATGCTCAGAATCTTGCTAAAAGGAACTATTTTTCAAATATTTATAGAAGTTTAACTCAGGTTTTGAATTCTCCTTATTTTCTCATCAGTTTATTCTTGATAATGATAAATATTATGCTGTTTTATAGATATATCAGAGCTTTATACTGTTATTATGTGATAAAACCTCGGTGGTTGCCTCTTTCTTATTATATTTGGGAGAGTAAATCCAATTATATTCGCAAAGCGAATGAAACTCCTTTTGAGTATCATAATCGTTTATTTGCTAATAAAGTAATTGATGAAAAGGCAAGAGAGATTTTAAAAAATGTTGAAGAGTTGATTGATGAGTTAGCTTTTAGATCTAGTGCAGATAAGTCAGGCATTTCTTCAAAAATAAAAAAGCTTTTAAAAGAAGTTAAAATATAGTTTTTCAGTTCTTTTTATTATTTTTGGGGTACAGTATCTATAAAATAAGATATTGACAATAAGCTAAGAATGTTGTACTTTAGTGTTCCTTAATTGGAATTCTATTATTAGGAGATTTGTCATGAGTTTTACTTACAATCCTAACAAACGTAAACGTGCTAAAACTCACGGTTTTAGAAAAAGAATGTCTACTGTAAGCGGCCGCAATGTATTAAAACGCCGCAGACAGCATGGTCGCAAAAGATTAGCTCTTTGATTTACCCGTGAATGATGGCACAAGGAACAGCGGCGTTAAAACGCTGCGGGCTTATTCCGAATTCAGGCGTGTCTATGCGACTAAGACACGCTTCTTTCGGAATGGACTAGGCTTTTGCTACAGAAGAGCAGAAAATCTAGTTTTCCGTTTTGGGATATCTATTCCGAAACATTTTGGAAAAGCTGTTGAACGAAATAAACTACGAAGACGCATCAAAGAGATAATAAGGCATTGCCATTGTATACCTCTTTATTCAGAAGTCGTTTTTTGTGTCAGAAAGCCTTGTTCTGATTTTTCTTTTGATAGCCTAAAACAGACATGTGAGTGGGGTTTTAATAAAATATCACATTCAGAGATTCCCAATTGAGGCAAGAATAATTAATGAGCTTAAAAGGATTAGTATCTATACCTGCTAAATGTGGCTTATTTTTAATACGCATGTATCAGAAATTTATATCACCACTTCTCGGTGATGTTTGTAGATTTAAACCTTCTTGCTCTCATTACACCTATGAAGCAATCGAAAAATATGGGTTAATCAAAGGGTCTTTGATGGGAGCCTGGCGTATTTGCAGGTGTAACCCTTTTAATAAGGGCGGATACGATCCGGTAAAATAAATTTGACAATAAACGTGGAGACAAATAAGCATAATGAGCAGAATTTGCCTGGATGTTAATTATATGAATTTTAAGAAGATGAGATTGGGCAGGCTTATCTGCTCTTTTATTTTATTGCTTAGCATTTTTTGCTTTTCAAACGTTCTTTTTGCTCAGAATAATCCTATTGCTTCTGAACAAATTACAAATTCAAATGTAGTAGAAGAAGCTAAAGCTGTTGTTGCACTCTCTGATAGAGATGGTGACGGCCTTGTTGATGCTGTATTTGAAAACAAAGATATTAAATTAATTATATCAAGCAAAACCGGAGGGATAAGTTTTTATTATCTCAAGGGTGAAAAATATGCTGAAAATTTTTATCCTCCTCAGATTATAGAATTAGGTTATGCTATTCCTAATGAATATATGAAACTCTTTGAGTTTGATAATTCTGACAATACTTTATCTGAAACTAATTATAATATTGAAGTTGAAAGTAACAGCGAAACAGAAATAATAGTAAAGGTTACTTCTAATATTTCTACTCTGGTTGATGAAAATACTCCGGATTCAAAGTCTTTGAGCATCGTAAGACGCTATATTCTGCCAGCTAGTGGATATCTCTTAAAAATAGATAACATAGTTACAAATCTAAAAGAAAGACTTGTTGTTGTTGGAAATGATGCTTCAGGTTCTTTCAATATTTGTGCTGGTCCTGGCATTTTTATGGACCCGTTCGGACCTAATACTCTTGTTGGATTGAAGAATCAGGGCGAATCTGAATTCTTTACTAGAGCAGATTCTTTAAATGAAAAGGGAAAATCTGCCGGTGTTTATACAGGTGTAGGAATTAAAGATCAGTATTTTTGTATTCTTATGGAATCTGATCAGCCTTTAAGTATAGCTTCAATTGCTTCTCAAACTGTTTCGGCCAATGCTAATAGAAGAAGCATGACTACAAATATAATAAAATGTGTTCTTCCTAAATTTAATATTGGTGCAAAAGAAACAAGAAATTTCAGCTTTAATATTTATGCTGGTCCAATAATTCTTGAAGAATTGAGCAAAATCAATAGAAGAAAAGTTGCGGATTTTGGCTGGCTTAATACAAAGATGTTGGAAACTCTCCGCTACTTCTATTCTTTAATACCTAATTACGGGGTAGCAATTATTCTGCTTACACTTCTTGTAAGATTAATTCTTTATCCTTTGACTCTGAAACAGACAAAAGAAATGGCTAAGATGCAGAAGCTTCAGCCAAAAATGAAAGAAATTCAGGATAAGTTCAGAGATGATCCTCAAAAGATGAACGAAGAAGTTATGAAGCTTTATACCAAGAATAAAGTCAATCCATTAGGCGGTTGTCTGCCTCTGTTCTTGCAATTGCCTATAATTATGGCTTTGTTTAATACTTTAAGAAACGCTGTAGAATTGCGAAAAGCATCCTTTTTGTGGATGAGTGATTTATCAAAAGGTGATCCATATCTTATTCTGCCTATTGCTATTGCTGCTTTGATGTATTATCAGCAGGGAAAAGCTAAAATTGATCCGCAACAACAACAGGCAATGGCATTTATGCCAATTATGATGTTGGTGTTCACTTTTTCATTACCTTCAGGTCTGTTGGTTTATTGGTTTGCCAGCAGCGTATTAGGGTTATTGCAGCAGTTACAGACTAACAAGTTAATGGCTAGTATGAAGGAGGACTAAAATTAATGTCTAATGCAAGAAACATTGAAATTACTGCAAAAACAGAAGAAGAAGCTCGTCAGTTAGCACTTAATGAGCTTAATGAAAACGAAACCATCGTTTGTTCTGAAGTTATTTCTGCTCCAGCAAAAGGTTTGTTTGGTCTTGTAGGAAAACAGGAATATAAAATCAGATTTACTATTGATGAAAAGCCAGAAGAAAAGGTTGTTGAAAGAAGTGAAAAGCTTTCTAAAAAGTCTGATTTTGAAAATGAAAATTCAGAAAATTCTGATGATTCAAATGAAGATATGCCAGCTCCAGTAAAAAATCGCAGACGTGAACGCGAATGGGGCGGAAGAAGAGAAAGAGGTCCTCGCAGAGAAAGAGGAAGAAGAAACTTCAGACGCAATCGTGATGAATTCAGAGAAGAACAAGAACCAGAAGAACAGATTAGTATTCCGGAAAGACCAAAGGAACCGGTTACAGATGAAATCAAAAATCATGAAGGTTACAGTCAGATTTTTGAACTTATTAAAAGTGTAGCCGAAAACGTTGGAGTTGAAAATATTCAACTAGTTGATTATATGCGTGATGGCGCCTGGGTTATCGAAGCATCAGCAGAAGATGTTTCTCAACTTATTGGCAAAAGAGGTCATACATTAGATTCTGTTCAGTATTTAATGAACATTATCTTCAATAAAGGTAATGATGACAGCAGAATCAAGATTGTTCTTGATGCTCAGGGTTATCGTGAAAAACGTTATCAGAGCCTTATTCATCTTGCTAACAGAATGGCTAGAAAAGCAGTTGCTTCTCACCGCCCAGTTGAATTAGAACCTATGTCTACTCTTGATCGCAGAACCATTCATATGGCTTTAAAAGATAGAACTGATGTAGAAACTTTCTCAAAGGGTTCTGAACCAATGCGCCGTGTTGTAATATCTTCACTTAAGAAGAAAAACTTCAATAAGCAGGGTAATGCTGAATGGCAGCCCTTAGCTGTTGATGATGAAGAAGAAGTCGAAGAAAAGAATGAAGCTTCAACTTCTGTTCCAATGTTCATGGAAGAAGATGTCTAAGATAAAGATAGATACAATTGCCGCTCTATCTACTCCAGCAGGGAGAGCGGCAATCAGTATGATAAGAGTATCCGGGCCGGATACTTTTGAAATCCTAAAAAAAGTATTTAAAACAGGGGGAAAGAGAGCTTTCCCCCTGCATTATTCTGCATATTTTGGTTCTATAATTGAGCCAGAAACAGGTTATGCCGCAGACCAGGTAATAGTGAATACTTACCTTGCTCCTAAATCTTACACTGGTGAAGATTTGGCAGAGATATCAACTCATGGAAATCCGGTAGTGGTATCAAAAGTATTGAGTATTCTCTTTAAAAATGGTGCTAGACAGGCAGAAAAAGGTGAATTTACCAGACGTGCTTTTTTAAATGGAAAAATGGATTTGCTGGAAGTTGAGGCTTTGTCTCAGCTTTTGTATGCTTCGTCTTCAACTCAGGCTAGATTGGCTTTAAATCAGCTTGATGGTTTGCCCTCTAAATATATAGCAAAGGTTAGAGAAGAACTGCTTAATCAACTGGTTCAGCTTGAAGCCAGCTTGAATTTCCCGGAAGATGCTATAGAATCTATTGATGAAGACGCTCTTAAGGCTACTTTACAGAAGATACTTTCAGAGCTGGTTTTGTTTGCAGATAACGCTAGAAATGGTTCCCTGATAAGCGAAGGCTTGAAAGTTGCAATAGTAGGTAAGCCTAATGCTGGAAAGTCCAGCTTGATGAATTATCTTCTAGGTAGAGATAGAGCTATTGTTACAGATATTCCAGGAACGACAAGAGATACTTTGGAAGAAAGTCTGATTATTGGTTCTATGCCGGTAAAACTTATTGATACCGCAGGAATGAGAAAAGCAGAAAACTCTATTGAAGCTATAGGTATAGAAAGAACTGAAAAAGCTATTGATTCCGCTTTTGCTGTTATTGGAGTCTTTGATGGCTCACAAGAATCAGATGAAGAAGATAAAGCGGTATTACATCGTTTGAAAAGCCTGGATAAACCAGTTTTAATAATAGAGAATAAATCAGACTTGCCAAATAAATTAGAAAAAGAATTTCTAGCAGGCTTAAAAGTAATCAAGATTTCTGCTTTGAAAGGCGAAGGCATGGCTGAACTGATATCTGCTTTAACCGAAATTTTAAAAGCTGATGGTATTGGCAGTTTAGAAGAAATGGTGTTATTGGGGGCTTCTCAGACAAACGCTCTTGATAAAGCATTGACGGCACTAAAAAGAGCTGAAGCTGGTATCGGAAACATATATCAGGATATGCTGGCAATAGATTTGGAAGAAGCGGTAAGAGAACTTGGCAGAGTTAATGGTGAAACCGTTGACGTTAATACCTTAGACATGATTTTCGAACGCTTCTGTATTGGTAAATGATATGACTCAGAAAAGACATTATTCTGTAATCGTTATTGGTGGCGGTCACGCAGGCTGTGAAGCCGCGCTGGCAAGTGCAAGGCTTGGTGCAGATACACTTCTTGTTACTATGAATATATCTACTATAGCATTGATGCCTTGTAATCCAAGTATAGGCGGACCTGGTAAAGGGCACCTTGTGCGTGAAATAGGCGCTTTAGGCGGTGAAATGGCTGAATGTATTGATGAAACCTGCGTTCAGATGAAATGGCTGAATACATCAAAAGGACCGGCTGTTCGTTCCAGACGCGCACAAGCTGACAAGTATTTATATCGTCAGAGAATGATTAATACGCTTTTTGAGCAAGAAAACCTGGATGTCAGACAGGGGCAGGTTACAGAAATACTTTGTTCTGATAATAGAATATGTGGCATTAAATTAGAAACCGGAATAAAGCTTCTTTGCGAACGTTTGATTATTACTTCTGGAACCTATTTAAATGCTAGAATAATATTAGGCCGTGAATCCTGGGATGGAGCACCTCAGAATCAAAAGGCGGCTATAGGGCTTTCTGCTTCGTTAGAAGAAAACGGAATAAAAATGAGACGTTTGCAGACAGCAACACCGCCTAGAGTTTTGAAAAGTTCTGTTGATTTATCTATTCTTCAGGAACTGCCGGGCGATATAGATGCTGGTGGTTTTACCTGGGAAGATAGATTAAGAAGATACGAAAAGCAGATATCATGCTTTTTAACCTTTACAGATGAACGTTCTATAGCTGCCGTAAAAAGACATATGTCTGAAAGTCCGTTAGTATTGGCAAATATTACTAATGAAGGACCAAAGCACTGTCCATCTATTGATAGAAAACTGTTAAAGTTTCCAGACATGGTCAGACACCAGATATTTATAGAACCTGAAGGTTGGAAATCGCAAGAACTCTATTTACAGGGCTTAACGACGGGAATGCCGCCTGTTGCTCAGGAAGATATCGTGTCTAGTGTTGTGGGGCTAGAAAATGCTGTAATACTTAGATACGGCTATGCAATAGAATATGACGCCTTAGCTCCGGGGCAATTCCATAAAACTATGGAAAGCAGAGTAATAAAAGGTTTATACACTGCAGGTCAGATTAATGGAACTTCTGGTTATGAAGAAGCTGCTGGTCAAGGTTTGATTGCTGGAATCAATGCTATTCTTTCCTTAAGGGGCGAAGTTCCTTATTGGCCTTCACGTACAAGAAGCTATTTGGGTGTATTAGTAGATGATCTTTCAACCTGGAGCAGGAATGAACCTTATAGAATAACTCCAGGTCATGCTGAATACAGGCTGACATTAAGAGATGATTCTGCTGAAAGACGTCTTATTGAAGATGGCTATAGAATAGGCCTTGTCAGCAAAGAAAGATATGAAAAGATTTATACATGGAAAAAGAGAATCGAAGATGAAATTGAAGCTTTAGATACTCTTAGTCTGCTTCCGAATGCTGAAGCTCGTGAAATTATGGCTAATACTGGAACTGGAGAACTAAGAAAACCAGCCAGTGGAGCAGAACTATTACAGAGACCAGGTATGAATTATAAAACTGTTACAGAGTTGCTTCATAAGGCTGCAGACAGTTGTCTTACCGCTTCAGATGAAATATATGCTCTTGAAACCGAAATAAAATACAGAGGCTATGCAGATAGAGAGCTTGAACGAATAAAACAAACTGCGTTTTTAGAAAATATTCGATTGCCTTTAGTAATTTCTGATGAAAGAATGAGAATTATTAATAAAGAGGCTCTTGAAATTATGAATTCTGAAAGATATGATGATTTAAGTCAGATGGTAAGAATGAATCATTTTACAAAAACTGAATTAGCAGTTTTGCTTGCTGTATTAAATGGTGAAGAGCCTGAAGAAGAAGAGCAAGCTTAAAAAAGAAGGAAGTTGTTATGATTAACAAGAAAAGACAGGAGCTGATAATACAGAATCTGAAGTCTATTTCTTCTCAAGTCAGGGCTATGTCCATTGAGCAGCTGACTAATTTACCCTCTTTGCCTGCCCATGAAAAAATAAAACTAATTGAACCCTGTTTGCAGGATAGCGAAGATACGGTTAAAGCAGCAGCAAAAATAGCATTGAAAAAACTAGGCGGCGAAGGAGGTTCAGGTTCTCCTGCTATGCCTGCTTCTTCATCTACGCCTTCAGTATCTTCTTCTTTTTCTTTTAATGCACCAAAACCCTCTAATACTTCATCTTCAAGCACTGGAGGATTTGAACTGCCTTCTTTGTTAGATATTCCTTCTTCTGATTCTTCTTCAGAAGCCTCTCCGTTAGGAGCACCGCAAGGCGTTGGTTTGTCTGCTGGTTCTAAGTTGGGAAACTCTGTTTCTAACAAGCCAGATACGCTTTCACAAAAGGCTGGTTCTTCTTTTAATCTACCAAATTTATTCGATAAACCGGTTTCAAAACCTCAAGCTAATACACAGCCTCCAAGTGGAACAGGTTTTTCTTTACCTGGGTTGAATGAGAATCCGACTCCTGCAGTTGCAACACCAATCCCGTCTGCGCCAATGTCGACTCCAGTTGTGCCTGCACCAATCCCGTCTGCGCCTATGTCGACTCCAGTTGCGTCTGCACCAATCCCGTCTGCGCCTATGTCGACTCCAGCTGCATCTGCACCAATTCCTACAGCACCTGTAGTCGCTCCAACACCAAAGCCAATGCCATCGCCGGCTCCAGTTGTTGCTCATGCTGCTCCGACGGCCTCATCTGGAACAGTGTTGATTGATGGTCCAGTAGACGCTTCTTTACCAGTAATACAGAATTCTACAGATATTGCTTTTTTGTTGCAGCATATTAGAGAAATTGCTTCTTCAAAACCTTCTGGTTATTTAACTAGATTGTTTGAGTTGGCTAAAAGTGTTCATGAAGAGGTTGCTTTGACGGCTCTTCAGACTCTTTATAATCAGAAGGATGATCGTGTTGCTCCTCAAATAATGCTATTATTGAATAATACATCATATTCATCACAAAGACGTTTTTTAATGCTTAAAATAGTGATGGATACAAATGTTCCATTAAATGCTGATTTCCTTGAAAACATTTTAGTTAATGAAAAAGACGTTATTATAAAATCAGGATTAGTTAAGGTTTTTGCTAAAAATTGCAATCAGGATGGGGTTCCTTTATTGATTAGGTGTTTAAAAGATGAGGATCCTCGCGTTAGAGCAAATACTGTTGAAGTAATAGAATCTCAGAATATATCTGGCTGTGAAAAAGAAATCGTTAAAATGCTGGATGATTCTGAAAATCGTGTTAAGGTTAATGCTGCCAAGTATTTAGTTAAGATTGGTTATCAACAGGCTTTCTTGACTTTAAGAAATATGCTTGGATCTCCAGAAGTCTGGTTAAGAGACAGTGTTATTTTCGCTCTGGGTGAAATTGGCGACCAGTCATCTCTTGTTTTGCTTCGAGCAGCTTTAAAAGACCCTAATCAAGGAATTCGCTTAAGTGTATTAAAGTCTTTGGCAAAGATTAATACTGCTATGGCTAGACAAATTCTCAAAGCTGCTACAAATGACCCTGATCAGGTAGTTGCACAGGTTGCTATTTCTTTGTTTGAAAGAATAAAGGATACTCCGGTAAGAGAAGAATCTGTTCCTGGAAAAACTCCTCAGAATAGACCTGCACCAGCTCAAACTCCTCAAATGGGGCGTGCAACTTCTTCATTACATTCATCTGGAAATGCACCAAGCCCGTCACCCTCAGCTTCGCCGCTGCCATCAATGCCATCATTAGGCAGTGCCCCAAGCTCGGCATCTTCAGCTTCACCGCTGCCATCAATGCCATCATTAGGCAGTGCCCCAAGCTCGGCATCCTCAGTTTCGCCGCTACCATCAATGCCATCATTAGGTAGTGCCCCAAGCCTGGCACCCTCAGCTTCACCGCTGCCATCAATGCCATCATTAGGCAGTGCCCCAAGCCCGTCACCCTCAGCTTCACCGCTGTCATCAATGCCGTCATTAGGCAGTGCCCCAAGCTCGGCACCCTCAGCTTCACTGCTGCCATCAATGCCATCATTAGGCAGTGCTCCAAGCTCGGCATCCTCAGTTTCGCCGCTACCATCAATGCCATCATTAGGCAGTGCCCCAAGCCCGTCACCCTCAGCTTCACCGCTGCCATCAATGCCATCATTAGGCAGTACACCAAGCCCGTCACCCTCAGCTTCGCCGCTGCCGTCAATGCCATCATTAGGTAGCGTTCCAAAACCTATGGTAAATAGTGCTTCAGGTATAGCAGGGCATCCAAGACCATCTGCTCCGGTTGGTATGCCAAGACCTCATTTAACAAATACACCATCTGCTTCAGTTGGTATCTCAAGACCTAAGACTGCTAATCCACCGACAGCTCCGTCTTTGCCGGCTGGTTCTCCGACTTTTTCTAAACCTAGATCAGCAGCTATATATGCAAAGCTTTGTTCCCCATCTGTTGATGAACAAAGAAGTGGAATGAAAGATGTAGCATTTGTTATGGGACAGGATCAGATGATTCTCATAGAAAAAGCGATTAGTCTTGAAGATGAAAGCATAAGAATAGCTGCAGTTAAAATACTTTCAAGAAGAAGAACTCCTGATGTAAAAGAAATACTTTCTCGTCTTACTGGAGATTCTAATGATACTATTGCATCAATGGCAAAGAAGTCACTGATGCTGATGAAATAGGCAAATTGTTGTCATGGAAAATAACAAACTTAAGAACAATGAATTTCAGGTAATAGTAATAGGGGCTGGTCATGCAGGCTGTGAAGCCGCATTAGCTTCTGCAAGAGCAGGAGTAAAAACTCTTTTGCTTACAATAAATCTTGATACGATTGCTGCTTTGCCTTGTAACCCCTCTGTTGGTGGTCAGGGTAAAGGACAGTTGGTCAGAGAAATAGATGCTTTAGGCGGTGAAATGGGCATTGTTGCCGATGAAACAAGCATTCAGCGTCGAAGATTGAATACTCGTAAAGGTATGGCTGTTCAGTCTAACAGATTTCAATCTGATAAAAACGGGTATATAAGACGAATGACTCAGTCATTAATGCTCCAGCCCAATTTGAAACTTCTTCAGGCGATGGCTATAGACCTGCATTTTGAAAATGGTGAAATTGCCGGAGTTGTTACTGTATCGGGTGAAATCTTCTATGCACCCGTTGTTATTATTACAACAGGAACCTTTTTAAGAGGTAAAATTCATATCGGTGAAATCAGCTTTTCGGCAGGCAGAGCAGGTGAACCTGCAGCCGATGCTCTTGGAAGTTCCATAGAACGTATAGGTTTGCCAGTAATGCGCTTTAAAACTGGTACACCACCAAGAGTAGATATTAATACGGTTAACTTTGAAGGGCTAGAAATACAGGAAACCGACCCGGATACAGCACCTTTTTCCTTGTGGTCAGGAGAATGCGAATTTAAAACAAGACCTTGTTATTTGACCAGGACTAACACGGAAACTCACCGCATTATAAGAGAAAATTTCAGTCGTTCAGCTCTGTTTTCTGGTAATATAAAAGGGACTGGAACCAGATATTGCCCCTCTATTGAGGATAAGCTAAGCAAGTATCCGGACAAAGAAAGCCATAAAGTCTTTTTAGAGCCTGAAGGCTATTACAGTCACGAATTATATTTGCAAGGCATGTCAACAAGCCTTCCAGAAGAAGTTCAGGAAGCTTATGTAAATACTATTCGAGGACTTGAAAATGCAAGAATAACAAGACCTGGTTATGCTATCGAATATGATATTGTAGACCCTGGTGATCTTTACCCGACTTTAATGTCTAAGTCTATCAAGAATTTGTTTTTGGCAGGTCAGATCAACGGGACTTCTGGTTACGAAGAAGCCGCAGCACAAGGAATCCTGGCAGGTATTAACGCTGCTGCTGTTATTAATGGCAAAAAGCCTCTGATTCTTGATGCAGACTCATCATACTTAGGATTGATGGTTCAGGAAATAACTACATCTGGTTTGAAAGAGCCCTACAGAGTTTTTACTTCCCGCTCACCGTTCAGATTAAACCTTAGAATGAGCAATGCAGAAGCCAGACTATCTGAAATAGCATATTCTTTCGGAGTAATGCCAGAACAAAAGATGGCTGTTATACGTGAAAGAGAAGCAAAAATAGAAGATATAAGACAAAGACTGGTTGATTACACTTTAACTCCGACTAAGTTGAAAGAATTGTATCCTGAGCTTGCTAATCCTGTTCCGGCTTCAAGCGTTACTTTAGCGCAACTTTTAAAGCGTTCAGAAGTTGATATTCGAAAGTTTAAAGATTTGATTCCTGATATCAATACATTAGACAGTATGGCTGCTACAGAAGTTGAAGCTCAGATTAAATATGAAGGTTATCTGGCCCAGCAGCAAAAAGAATTTGAATTAAGAGAGTCGATGGAAAAAATAGTTCTAGATGACAGCTTTTTCAATGAATTACCTCCAGCGCTTACCTATGAAGCAAAGATGAAAATACTAGCTGTCAGACCTCATACTATTGGTGATTTAGCTCATATTCCAGGTGTTAGAGCATCTGATGTTGCCGTTACCGCAATGACTGTCAGAAAAAGGATGAAAAATGACAAAAATCAGTGATTTTATAAAACCTTATACTGATAAGCTGAAAATCAAACTCGATGATGCTCAGATTGAAAAGCTTGATTTGCTTGCGGAGAATATGATAAATGACCCGCTCTATAAAAGTGTTTCCAAAATATTTGATACAGAAGAAATGGCTATAAAACATTTCTTAGATTCATTATTGCCCTTATGTTATTCTTTGCCTCAGTGGAAATCTCATAAAATTTTAGATTTAGGAACTGGCGGGGGTTTCCCTTGTCTACCACTGGCTATAGCTTTGCCTAATTCTCATTTTACTGCTGTTGATGGAAGACAGAAATCCGTTGATTTCGTGGCTAGGATGGCTGAATCGATTGGTTTAACCAATGTAGAGACGATTCATTCGAGAATAGAAGATTTGGGGCAAGATGAAGCACACAGAGAAAAATATGATCTGGTCACTTGCAGGGCTTTATCTTCTGTAAGAGTTTTAATGGAATACACTTTGCCATTAACCAAAAACGGCGGTAGTTCTTTTTACTATAAGGGGCCTAAGCTTGATGAAGAGTTGGCTGAAGCTTCAAATGCTATTAAATTATTAGGAGTTGAACCTGAAAATATAGAAATATACAGGCTTTTGCCTCCAGAAATTCCTTTTGAACGAAACTTTATTTCTATACTTAAAACAAGAAGTGTAGCAGCAAAATATCCAAGAAAAGCTGGTACGCCATTAAGTAAGCCACTTTGATATTGGGAGTTTGTTATGGGCAGTATTGGAACTATATCTGCAGAATTATTTATAATAATAGTATTTGCCTTGGTGAATCTTCAGATTCAAATGCGAATAATTGCATCAATCTGGGGAAAAGGTTGTTCATGGCAGCAATTTCTAGATATTTATGATTTAAGTGGTCAATATAGAAAATGGATGCTTTTTGACATAATAAGTAATGCGATTATTATGCTTGGTGCAACTTTTGCTTTTAGCAGTCTTGGTTTAACTATTCCTTTTCTTTCTGCAGGTATTATAGCCATAGAAGGAATGTCTCTAATGGCTTTTCCAATACGTTTTATTGGTGCAAAGGTTGCAATGCAGAATAATCCTAATCTGCTTGATTTTAATGGAAAATATAAAGATACTTGCAACGAATACAAGAAACTTATAATGGTATTAGATGAAAAAGGTCTCAAATCTTATAAGAAGTCAGCATCTAAGCTTTGGAGTGAGCTTTTACTTCTGAATAAAAGAAGAAAGGAAGCTTATCTTTATAAAGAAAAACTTGAAGCAGTGAAAGAAGATGTACAAAAGCTTATTACTGCATATTCTATGGATAAAGATGATGATAAGCGTTTGAAAGCTCAGGCAAGATTAAATCAGATTATTAAGCAACAGGCTGATATTGATGAATTTACAGAACAAGTAAAAGATCAGATTGTTAAATCTGAAAATGTTTTTATGGATATTAGAACAAAACTGATAGTTGGTCAGAGTGATAATATACTTCCGGATTTATCAAATTATACAAATCAGGTTAAATCTCTAGAATATACTGTTGATGCACTTGATGGAGAAAAAATAGATTTTAAGAATTGAAAAATAATCTCTTTTTAGGCTATTTAAGCTTGGCTAGAAGGTCTTCCATTTCCTTAAAACCTGTATAAACATTATGAAAGCCTGGGGAATAGGTTAACCCTTTTTGCAATATTTCTTTTGCTAATTCTTTTTTATTGTTTTGAACAAGGAATGAAGCATATTCTAATCTGTAATTTTCTGACGCAGGGTCAAGTTCTATTGCTTTCTGATAATAATTGCTTGATTGATTAAAATCTATATTAGAGTATAGCCTTGCTAAATTAATTGGAAATGTTGCTTCAAACTTATTGTCGTTAATTGCATTTTTCCAGATTAAAGCAGCCTTATCTATCTGTTTGTTTAATTGAAGCAGCATTCCTAGTGAATTTGCTGCTAAAGGATGATTAGGTTGCTTTGAAAGTAAATTTTCGTAGATTGTAATAGCATTTTGGACTTTTCCAGCATTTAAGGCATTATTGGCTATATTGAATTGATTTTGAGTAAAGTAAATAGTATAACAACCCGGTAATATAGCGATTATTAGAATAGTGATGCCGTAATTAAGATATTTAATGGTTTTTATAGATGCAGTTTTAGTATTCTTAGCCAGTTTAAGTTGGCTGGATAAAATGGCTCCTACTGATAATGCAATTAATACAGAAGTAGGAAATATTCTTGAAGAAAACCCGCTTAAGTTTTGAATTAGAAGAGAAACAAACACTGCTGAAAAAACATTTATATTTGATTTTTTTTGTTTTGCAGCAATATAGGATAATCTGAATAAATAAAATGTAATCAATAATAAAAGCAGGCTTGATAAGAAACCTGTTTCTATCATTGATTGAAGATATTCATTATGGGCGTATAATGGATAATCGCCTCCAACAATTCTATATAGAGGGTATACAAGCGCAAATGTATGAAGACCATGACCATATATAGGCAATTTTTTTATGGAACCCATTATTCCTTTATTAATCAGGGTCCTTTGGAAAAATGTCATGTCGGTAGGTTTGGTAATCGAAAAAAATCTATATTTAAAAGGACCAGCAAAGAAGATTATTAAAAGAAATACAGCGGAAAAACTTAAAGTTTTAATAGATGCTTTATCCAGTTTATTTTTTGAAATAAATAAGCCAATAAAATAGGCTACTAATGCAGCTATTAAGGCAATCCAGCCGCCTCGACTGAGTGTCATCATAATTCCGGTTCCGCACAATGTAAGAGAAATAGCAGCAGCAATTTTTTCTTTGTTATTCTTGGAATGTATTATCAGAGCTACTGTCATAATAAATAATACCGAAAGAAAAGCAGCAAAAATATTCGGGTCAGTCATTATTCCGCAGCAGCGGGTTCTGAATAACTCTTTCGAATCAGGGTCTAACCAGGTTTTTGGAATAGGCGGAGCTTCTATATATTCGCAAATAGCCATAAGACCTTGGAAAAAACCCGTAAAAGCAGCTATACGGTAATAAGATAAATATATTTCCGGAATTACGGCTAATTGATGACAGACAGAGTAAGAAATAAGCAAAAGAACGCATAACTTGATAAACACCGGGTAAGAACCAAAATATGAGCAGGAAACCCAAACGCTTCTTCCGACTGTAAATAGCCATGAAATAATTATTAATACTGTTAAAGTATATAATTTATTGGGTAAAAGCTTTTTTCTTTGCTGTTCCAATAATGAAAAAAGAGTATAGCATATAACTGTTGCTGCGGTCATAAGCATTGCTGCAGTTTCATTATAGAAGTAGAGCAGAGGAACAGCAAAGATTATAAATATTGGGAGAATATTATTTTTCAATTATTATCCACTGGTTTGCTAATTCGCTCATTGTAAGAATACATTGGCGATAATTCTGATAAGCTTTATCGTCTAAGAATTCATCAACGTTGGCTTCAAATTCATCAGAATAAATCAATTGTCTGTTATTCTGGCTAAGATTTGAAGAAAAGCTTATTGACGGAGAATTGTGCTTGTATTGTTTATCCCATTTAACCCAGTTGAATCCTTCTGGTAACTCAAAAATAATGGATCTTGTTGTATGTTCTGTGGCCCAGTATTTCATAGGATACTTTCGTTTTGACAGACTTGCTGAGGCAGAAGTGTAGTTTACCCAATAATTTGTGAAAGTCATGATGTTTTCAGATGCTTTCTGGGCCGCATTAGGAATTCTATATGTAATATTGTATACGGCAGGTGCACTTAAATCATTCATATCTGTAAAACCGTAGGATATTAGTTCAGCATTAGGATGAACACCTTTTACACGTTTTTCTGCATAATTGCTCTTTTCTTTTTCTTTTATTGATTTTAGTTCTCTGATAGATTCTTCGAAAGGTCCTTTATATAGAGTAGTTTCTGTAACATCCATGGAACCGTCATTTTGAATCTTAACATATATAGTTTTTGAATAAGTATTCCAATCAAAAGTTTGTTTGGGTAGAACTTCGTCAAAGAATTCTTTCTTTTCTTCGTCTAAAAAAGTTGCATTAGAACCCTGTATGGACGTTGAAATAACTGAGAACGGAGTATATGTTGACCCACCGTCAGTATAGTAACTCTTGTTATCAATTATTACTTTTAAAATTGGTGTAGTAGCAAAATTAAGATTAGGGTAATCTTTAAATGTAAGTTTTTCTCTTTTGCCTTCTGTAAAGCCAATATAGGATTTGATACCGATTCTATCTAGCATTTTATGCATTAACCCAAGAAATGCTTGTTCGTTAGCATATTTTTTTGTAAGTGTAGTATTTGCTGATACTGGTTTGAAACTGCCCATATCATCTGGACCCATTCCTACAATAGCAATTTCTTTATTTAAGAAGTTATATATTTTGCAGACTTTTTCATAGTCTGTATCTGAATCTGAAATTTCTGCCTTAGCAAAATATTCGTCTAAAAGTTTTGAATCCGGTTCTGCTTCTTTATAGGCCAATGTTAATAATTCTGCTGTTTTGGCTTTGTCATACTCATTATAAATTACTACTCTTGGGAAAATGCGGTTGGCAGGAAGCATATTCTGTTCTCTAATATAGCCTTTTTTGTCTACAAATTCCCAGTTCCAGACAGTTTTATCTTTTGTGGATTTATCTGTAAATTTTGGGGTATTGTTTTCCCACTGCATTTGAAGTTTATTATATTTTAGATTAGATGGAAAACTGAAAGTATATTCTTCATGCAAAACAGGTTCTCTTTCGCCGAAAGTATTTCGAAAAGATTTAGGATTAAGAGGACCTACGTTTTTAATTCTTTTAATTACTGAATAATCTATAACACTGCCTAAATCAACATTTTTCATGGCCATTTTGAGTTTTTTAAGCTTTGCGTATTCAGGTGTTGTGTTATTTAAGGATTCATCAGAAAGAGCATCATCTGTTAAGTGATATACTTTTCCTGAAGGAGTGTATGTATGAGCGAACTCTATCTGACATTCTGTGTTGTCTGTGTTGTAGTAAAAAGATTGGTTTGCACAGTCAAGACCAGGTTCTTTGAAAATCTGGACAATTTCGCGGCTTTTTAGAACCATTTCTGTTTCAGAAATAATATCATAGCTCAAATGCCTATAGAGGGTGATATAGTCAGAATCAGCAAAATCATTAGGATTCGGAAGGTTCTTTAAAACATTTAAAGCTATAGGTTCTGTTATGCTGGCAATAGAAGATATTTCATCTCCTGTTCTAATTTTAGAAATCAAAATATGCGCAACATCGTTTGTATCAAAAGTTTTTGCTGTTTTCTCATTTAGTTCCTGAAAACTAATTTTGTTCCCTTCTATTTCAACAAGATTACCAACATGTTCTTCGCCTTTGTTTAAAATGAGCACATCGGCACTTAGAGTATTTACAGCCAATATAAAAGATAGAACTAATAAAAATTTTTTCATTTTTGTGCTCCTTCTACGTTTTCTAGATTAGCTGTATCTGAACTATTGGTATCTGTATTCGGAATAGCTGTATCTGTCTCTTTTATTTCATTTTCAGAAACAGAATTTTCATCAGTTTTATTTGTTTTTGATATCTGTTTTTGTTCAAGGAAGATTTTTTGTTTTGAAGAATAGGCTATTTTTTCTAAATCTGATTTGTAGGATTCATAGTCTTCTACAGGTATATATCTTCGTGGAAAAGCCAATTTACGAGTAATATCTATTTCATCGCCCTGTTGGTCATAGATTATTTCAAATTCAACATAAGGACTTTGAACTCTAAGAGCAGGCGGCAGATATTTTACGGAATATCCTTCAGGTATTTTTATTGCTAGCTGATCTGTTTCCTGACGAGAAGTAACATACTGTATAGGATAATTTCTCTTTTGGAGACTTACTTCAGGGAAACGCAGTTCAAAATAAGGAATAGAGAAAATCATGTATTTACCAGATTTTGGGGCAAATCTATTGAGAGTATAAGCGGTGTGACTTCTGAACTGAGTATCAAAATCAAGCGGATTTGTATGGGTTGCTAATTCCAGTTTATAATCAGCCGTTTGGCCAGATACTGACTGCCTGATAGCTTTTTCGTATTCTTCAGGTTTTAAATTACGTGCATATCCACGTATCGAAGCTTCAGTCGGACCATTATAAGTGTGTTCTGTATCTATGTGGGTAGTTCCATCTGGTTCAAGTTTGATTTTACATACAGATAACTGTGCATTGTCTTCAGGGGGAGGTAATGGAACCGTTCTTTGAGTTTCCAATACAATATTTCTTGCATTAGTTTCGTGATCATCTAAGCGGAAATAAGGAAATCTGTAGTCTGTAGCTGTAGAATCCAGGTAGAAAATACGGCCATCAAGATGAATTTCTGTAATACAGTGGTTATCATCAAATATTCCGAGATCTCTGACTGATCTGCCTGCTCTATTTGTGAGGATTAAAACAGGGTAGGCTTCTACTCCGATGTAATTGAGCATTACAGACAGCAGCATACCTTTGTCTGTACAGTCGCCATATTTGTTCTTCAATGTTTCATCAGCAGGATGACCGAGTTGATTACTAGCCATGTTTGCTTTTATTGAAATATAGCGTATTTCCTGCTGACAGAAGTAATAAAGCTTGGCTATTTTTTCATTAAGAGTTTTGCAGTCTTTTATAAGTTCATCAACTTTGGCTTTAATATCATCTGTAAGCACAGAGCGCTTTTCATACATAGGTTTTAATTTTGCATTAAGGTATTTATGGTCTTTTTGCAAGCTGTAGTATAATGAAGGTGCTATATCGCGGAATGGAGGCATTGCAGGCTCACCAATAACTGGAGCCATGTCAGTCTTTTTCCAAGTATAGAGAATAGAATCAACTGCTTCAATAATAGTAGGAGCAGCATCTTTTTCATCTAAATTCTTGGCTACATAATAAAGTTTGCGTTCTGTTGGAACACTCACTCTAAGTATTTTTTCTCCTATTGGGCAGGAGGACTGAAAGTAGCATCTTCCAGCAAAAAGATTCGCATCAAAAGGATTAAACTCTTCTGTTTCGTAGCTGTAGTCAACTAAACTTCCAACTGTAACGCCTGGAATAGTGAAACTTATGCTCTGTTCATCATTAAAATAAACACTTCCAGATGTATTTTTTGAAATTTTAATCTGATCGGATTTCAGATTGTGAACTTCTCCTTCAGGTGTGAGACATCTCGCATGTATGATTTTAACTTTTTCTCTATTTGGGTCAAAATCAAGAGAAACATGTGCTAATCCAAGAGCTTCATCTTTTGCAACATAACTGATTGAACGCTGTCTATAAATGTTTGTTCCATCGTGACGATACCTTGCATTGCTTTCTGATAATACTTTGATGTATTGTGCGTCTGGATACTTAGCTGCAAGTCCGTTTGCTTTTTCTACATAGTTTGCTAAATCACCTGCGTCGCTGACAGAAATGTCTTTTTTCTGAGTGGTTTTGGCAGAAAAGCTGATGTCTCTAATATCGCGGCGATCAAGAGATTTTGTTTCGGAGGCGGAATTGAAGTAAATCTGGCCGTTTTTGTAAGAGATAGAAGAAGCTTCTATTGGCTCTCCTGTAGAAGTTGTAATAACACCAGCCTGTAAGTTGGCTGAAAGTAAAATATATAAAAAGCATGATAAAATGCTGTTGTTTCGTAAGGTTCTCAATGTGTAGCCTCCAATCATTTCTCTTACTATTATAGAGGCTTTTTAGATAATAATAAAGTAAAATTATTTT
>ONIU01000139.1 GCA_900317935.1 uncultured bacterium | reverse complement strand
AATTAGTATTCTCATTGTAAAAGGGAAAAACAATGAGAAAATCAGAACGCAAACAGCTTAAAAAGGCATTAAGAGAAGATAGTCTTAATTTATTTGGTGAAATAATTGTAAAATTGAGGGAAAAAGAGGACTTGAGTCAAGAAGACTTAGCCTATGACTGTGGCATGGATAGAAGTTTTATGTCAAAAATAGAAACTGGCAAAACTGCTCCCAGTTTATTGACTATAATACGTCTTGCTCAGGGGTTGAATACTAAGCCATCGGTTATACTCGCTATGCTTGAAGAAAAGATGCTGAAAGAAAAGGTTGAGATACCGAGAGAAGAGGGATGAATCAAAAAGGCTGAAGCCTTTTTAATTAGATGTGTAGGATACAGGGAAAAGGGAAAGAGCCAAATAAAGCTCGGTGTGGTATGTGATCAGGGCAAACGCAAACTTTTTTCATTGATAATGCCTCTTTCCCATTATATGGTGATATTTAAATATCCCCTTTTTCAAAGGGGAAAGATTGCGTTAGCAATCTAGGGGATTTTTGATAAGTTTATTAAACTGTAGAAAGTTTAGTCCGAAGACTGTTTGGTTATTAAAAATCTCCCTGTCATGCATATAATGCATGACATCCCTACAGCGGTTAACACATCCTGTTACCGCTTGCACGCCGCCATCCCTGGCGGCAGTCTTTAAAAAAGAGGGTATTATTTGGATAATATCAGCATTTTATGCAATTAAAGCAAAGCCTCATCAATAAAAGAAAAAGTTTGCGTTTGCCCTGGGTATGTGATTGGTGTTACTTGTCAAAAGATACTATATCTAGTATCATATAAATATGACCCAATTAGAAAAACTAATTAACAAAATGCGTGCTAATCCAAAAGATTGGCAAATTGGTGATTTGAAGAAATTAGCTGAGAGATTTAGCATTATTTGGCGTCAAAATGGTACAAGTCATGTTCAATTTGTTAGAAAAGATGGCATAACTTTAACGGTTCCAGCTCATAGACCTATAAAACCAATATATGTTAAGAAATTTCTTGATTTATTAGAGGTGTGATTATGACTAGAGAAGAATTAGAAAAATATCCTTTTGAATTAAGCAAATTATCAGAAGAAGATGGTGGAGGTTATTTAATTTCTTATACTGATTTTAATGATTGTATCTCAGATGGAGAAACAATAGAAGAAGCTATTGAAAACGGATTAGACGCTTTAAATGGTTTAATAGAAACCTTAAAAGAGTTAAAGAAACCTATTCCTCAACCAAATAGCAAAAAAGTTAATACTGCTAGTGGCAAGTTCCTTATCCGACTTCCTAAAAGTTTACATGCTAGTCTATTAAATCAAGCCAAATTAGATAATATCAGCATGAATACATTAGCTGTTGCTCTCATAGCTGAAGGCTTAGGCAAAAAACTAGCTTATAAATAGTTTTTAGTGAAAAAATAAACTTGCTTTTATCTAGAACCAACAGATTCTAAAACATTGGATTTTAACAATATCAGTCGTTCCCAAAAACATCATCTTTGGTATAAAACTTTTTCTTCCCAAGTGCAGCAAGATGTGCTTCTTCCAGCATATTTTTTACTGCTGGCCTTATTTGTGAACGTAGTTTTTTAAATTCATCTAAGAGTTTCTGTCCTTTATAACCTTTTTTTATTAACTCTGCTAATATTTCTTCTGAGAAATTATCTCCATCAGTTTTTTTTACAGGTTTTATAATCAACATATCATCTTTTACTATACAATCTGCTTCATTCCCAAAACCTAACAAAGAATAAAACGCCTGTGGAATAGTTAATTGTCTTCTAGAAGTAATGCTTATTCGTTTAATATTATCTGCTATTGCTAAACTCATATTATTTTTCTCGCTTTAAAGATTTCCTTGTAAAATTGTTTTCTTGTTTAGATTATAACAAAATTAGTAAAAAGAAGCTAGATTTTAGCAGGATGGAGGGTGATAATCTGCCCTCACATTGTATTTCGCAAATTTAAATGTTTTTCATCTTTGCGAAATACGATATTTAAAGAACTTCAAACTAGCTCATAAAAAAATCTCCTAAGCTTTAAAAGCAAAGGAGATTCAAGTTTTTCCAATTTACATTATAAAAATGTTTTTATCTGTCAAATAATGTTGAAATTATATTTAAATAATCATCAGAACCTCTTGTGTTGACTACTGTTTGTTGAGGAGCACTTTTAGCTGATATATTGCCAAGACTTATAGAACTACCAATAGAAGAAATTTTAGTAGAATACTTATTTGTTGTATCTTGTATTTTTGCAATTAATTCAAGGTAATCTGCTATACCTCTTGTATTAACAACGGTCTGTTGAGGAGCACTTTTAGCTGATATATTGCCAAGACTTATAGAACTACCAATAGAAGAAATTTTAGTAGAATACTCATTTGATGTATCTAGCATTTTTGTAATTAATTCAAGATAATCTGTTATGCCTCTTGTGTTGACTACAACTTGTTGAGGAGCACCATTAGCTGATATATTGCCAAGGCTTATAGAACTTCTAATAGAAGAAATTCTTGAAGAATACTTATTTGACGTATCTAGCATTTTTGCTATTAATTCAAGATAATCTGTTATACCTCTTGTGTTGACTACATTTTGCTGAGGAGCACCATTAGCTGATATATTGCCAAGACTTATAGAATTTCTAATAGAAGAGATTTTTGCAGAATACTCATTTGACTTATCTAGCATTTTTGCTATTAATTCAAAATAATTGGCCATACCTCTAGAGTTAACTACAAATTGTTGTTCTGCACTCTTTGCTATGATATTCCCACTTGATATTTCGCTTGCGATTGAAGATATTTCTAATGAATGATTATTCTTTTTAGTCCAATTTGCAGTGTAAGTCTTATTACCAGTAGAACCTTTTGCGATAGTAACAGAAATTTGAGGCGTATTCCCGTTGCTACCAGTCCAACCAACAAAGTCATAACCATTTTTTGTTGGATTATTTAAAGTTATTGTAGCAGAAGTAGAATCGTATTTTGTTGGATTAGCTTTAGCTACAGTTCCTCCATCTAAATTATAAGAAATGGTATAAGTAACTATTTCTGCCTCTTTATCTGTTGTAGCAATTTTATCTACATTGATTTTTGCTGTAGATCCAGTAGGGAGTGAAGCAGATTCTCCTTTTGCAGCTTTAATAAGGTTTTCTTGGTATTGATCAGCAGTATAATTATTGCTTCCTACTTGTAATGTTAGTTTTTTATAATCTGCATCTTTAGTGAATCCTGCCGATTTTGAGTTTGCTTTGAAATTCTTCATAGAAGCGTTTGTCGGTTTTTTCTTTAACCATGAATCATAGGCTATGGTTTTATAACTTGTTTCTATGTTAATAGTTATATTGGCATCATTAACAATTTCAGAAGCTTCAATCTGATTGCTTAATAGCTCAGTGTTTTTGTGGAAAACTTTGAATCTGTAGTCATATACATTTAACAGACCATCAACAGAGGCTATAAAATCAATGCCATTAGAAGTTGCTTTTCTGTCAGTAATCTTTACATCAGTTTTCTCTTTACCATTAGAGTATGCTACCACTTTTAATGTTAATGTTTCTAAACTTGTAGCTGCCCTAACTTCTTTTGCTGGTTGAGGAAAAAGACTGCCAGGAATTATTACTTTTACGTTAGCAGTTGGCGTTGCTGGGGCAGTGCTTCCTCCTCCGCCACCGCCACCACCGCAAGCGGTAAGAAGAAGGCTAGATAACAAAGCCATCAACAGAAAGAAATTCCTGAACAAAGAATTTGAATTTAACTTCATAAATTATCTCCTTTTTTATAAGCTTTAAGCCATAAGCTAAAATCCTGATTATTTAGAAACAAATAGTCTAGAAATTCGAAATTAGGAATTTGTTTAGTTTGCAAATTATCTAAAACCACATTTATTTGTTAGTTCGAAAACCAAACAATCCCCTAATCTCTTTATCCCTACTCTCTTTTCTCTAGGAAGAAATTATATATAACTTCTGCGTTAAAAAGGTCTTTTCTAAAAAGACATTTTTGTAACAAATCTATATAAAAATTTATGACATAATAGTGGTTTTAAATCGCGGATTTAAAATCACTAGATTCTTCACGTGGTTAATTTCTTTGGTAATTAGTATTCTCATTGTAAAAGGGAAAAACAATGAGAAAATCAGAACGCAAACAGCTTAAAAAGGCTTTAAGAGAAGATTGTTTATATTTATTAGGCGAAACAATTATTGAATTACGAGAGAAAGAGGATTTAAGCCAAGAAGATTTGGCTTATGACTGTGGCATGGATAGAAGAGAGATGAATCAAAAAGGCTAAAGCCTTTTTGATTAGGGTGTAGGGAGAAGAGAAAGAGCTAAGCAAAGCTTGGCGGTTTTTGAGGCTTCGCCTCGTTGTTGATTGTGATTGTTGTTATTGTAAAAAAAGAAGCCTTTGTCCAAAGTCTTACTCAGGCTTTGAAGTCAATGTAAGTATTTCGTTGGGGGGCATTGGGAAGTTTTGCTTCGCGGGAAAAGAAATTGCGATGCTCTCTGTTTCTGCCAATAGTGAATTGTACTGATTCATAATCGCCAGCCGCCAGTATGTTTTCTCTAATGCTGTTAAATATACTTCTGAAGGCATCCATCAGTTTTTCATTAACACCAAAATGTACATAAAGTTCTTTTTCTTTTGTAGTCAGAGAAATCTCTGTCTGACCCAAATTTGGCGGTGTTACCAAAATTCTTAAGCAAAAGCCTTCTTTCTGGTTGTTTTTATTTGGAAAAAAAGCCTCTCCTTCCAAGCAATCTGGCAATTCCTGGCCGTTCCAAAATATAGGCCACTGAAAATATATACTACCATCGTTATTTGCATCTGGCATATTAGAAAGAAGTTCCTGAAGACCAAGATTTTCAACTACATCCTTTGCCAATTCAAGGTTTTCACTAGAACGCTCTGCTGTACTTCCGAGTTTAACCAACTGCTGTAGTTTTTCCAGCATTTTTCCTGTATTCCAAGAAGCACGAAGTTCATTAAGCATATCTTCACTTAGATTAGAAAACAAAGCAGAAAAATTAATTGTTCCGTTAACATATTTTCCTAACAATTCTGCATTTTCTGCAGGAACTTTTCTTGAAAGCAGCATTCCCAATAAATCACCGGCAGAGACTTTTCCGGGCATATTCTTCATTAAAGCCGCAACTAACTTAAGATTATCAGCATTGATTATTACCCCATAGCTTTTTAGGGTCTCAACCAACTTTGGGTCTAAGCTCTGCAATTGTGATGAAGGCATTAATTTATTTACAGAAACTCCTTCAGCACTATCTCTAACTATTGGTAAAGAAGAATTTGAAGCTGTTTTTGCTGTATTACCTTCTGTATTTGTTTTAGCTTCATTTACTGAATTAGTATTAGAATTCGAGTAAACTGGTCTAGAAGTAACGTTAGAAATCGAAGAGTCCGACATCTTTGGGTTTCCCTTCTTTTTTACCGTTTATTTCTTCTAATAGAGCTTTAATTGGCTTAAAAGACATTCTGTGCAGTTTGCAGGGACCGATTTTTTTCAAGGCTTCCATGTGAGCAGCAGTTCCATAACCTTTATGATTATCAAAACCATATTCTGGATATTCTAAGGCCAATCGTTCCATTTCTAAATCTCTTGCTTCTTTTGCTAGTATCGAAGCAGCAGCCACAGAAGCACTCAAAGTCTCACCTTTTGCAAAAGCCTGATGAGGAAGTTTAAGCCAAGGTAATTTAATAAAATCAAGCAAAACATAGTCAGGCTGTGGATTAAGTTGTTCAAAAGCTCGCCTAAATGCCAATCTTGTAGCTTCTAGAATATTGAATTTATCTATTTCTTCAACAGAAGCCCAACCAATACCATAAGCGACAGCCTTATCCTTTATTTCTTCATAAAGCTCTTTACGTTGGTTTCTAGTAAGCTTTTTAGAATCATTAAGTCCTATAATGCAGGGTTCTTCAGGCAAAATAGCCATAGCTGCCGTTACAGGACCAGCCCAAGGTCCCCTACCCGCTTCATCACCACCAGCAATAAGCTTATAGCCAGCAATTCTAGCTTCGTTTTCATAATGGTAATGTTGTTCAGGAGTAATACTTTGCTTCATTTTTTCTTTTTCTTAGTGCTTTCTTGAGAAACAAGCTTTTTATCAAGATTTTTCAATGCTTCTAAACCAGAATTTAATTCGCTTAAATGACCTTCAGATGCTCTTATAAAGGCAGGGAAACCGTAAAGAAGATTGCCAGGAGCTTCCCCAAACCATTTTGAAACAGTATATTGAATTGTTCTAAACCGTTCCAGCAACAAAGCAGCATTAGAGCACCAGCGAGATTTGTCAGAGTGTTTTCTTTTCCAGTTAATATAATTTGGATTCTTTACTCTAGCTAATAGAGCCACATTCTGAGTATGGATATTCTTCACTGCCGGGCTAAACAGCTTAGTGCTAAGCACAAGATTATAAATCTGCTTATTATTCTCAACAACAGAAGCCATAACTCTAATTACATCTGCCGCTTCATCTAAGCCTGGATCTGGTGGTTCAACTTCATCAGGAGCATCGACAATATCAACAGAAGACTTATCAGAATCAGTTATTATAACTGGTTTAAAATTATCTGTTTTGTTAGAAATACTATTGGATTTTTCTTCTCTTTCATTAGAAAATCTAACTTTATCAACTACTTCTGTATTTATTTTTGGGGCACCATTGTCTTTGAAAGAAGGAATAAAATTTCTTACAGCCTTAGAGCGGAATCTTGGAGGAATTCTTTCTAAGCTGTCTACAACAATCAATTGCCCGTGATCATCATTATAAGAATACAATTCTAATCCGCCAGCTAATGTTATAAGAGGGAAAGAGAACAATAACCCGCTAACCAATAGTGTTCTTTTTATCATTAGTCTTTTGCTCCATCTATAACTGCTTTTTTTATAAGAATCAATTCTTTAATCAAATGTCTAAGCTGGCTTAAGGGCAAAATATTATCCGCATCAGAAGGCGATTTTTCTGGTTCGGGGTGAACTTCTAAAAAAAGACCGTCAACAGCACCCGTTGCCATAGCGGCCCTTGCCAAAGTGCCGATATATTCGCGCTGACCACCTGTTTTTGCACCACCGGAACTTGGAAGCTGCAAAGAATGAGTTGCGTCATAGATTACCCCATCGCAATATTCTTTCATTATTGGGAAAGAACGCATATCGACTACCAGATTACCGTATCCGAAAGAAGCCCCGCGTTCAGTTAAAAAGACTTCCCCAGAGCCTTCAACATTTCTAACTTTATCTGCAAGATGCTTTGTAGCCCAAGGAGACAAAAACTGACCCTTTTTAATGTTAACTATTTTTCCAGTTTTAGCTGCTGCTTCTGTTAAATCCGTTTGTCTGCACAGAAATGCTGGAATCTGGAGAATATCACAAACTTCAGCAACCAACGGAGCTTGATATGATTCATGAATATCTGTAAGAACGGGTAAACCAGTTTTGCTCTTCACAGAAGCAAGAATTTCCAAACCTTTTTCTAAACCAGGTCCTCTAAAAGAATCGCCAGAAGTTCTGTTCGCTTTATCGTAACTGGCTTTGAAAACAACAGGAATATTCAATTCATTTCCAATATTTTTAATTGTCTCAGCTATTTCCAAGCAGAGACCCTCTGTTTGAATAACACAAGGCCCAGCAATTAGAAAGAAAGGTGCACCAACAGAGACTTTTTTCAAAGAAAATGACATCAATATTCCTCCAATAAGAACGTTATTTATGAAGTATAACACGTTTTAAAAAGTAAAAAAACAAGAGAGAAATATTTCTAAAATAAAAAATCGAGGCGACTGGACTCGAACCAGCGACTTCATGGTCCCGAACCATGCGCGCTACCAACTGCGCTACGCCTCGTAAGCACAAATATGATATCAGTTTCTTTACAAAAAAGCAATATCTATATCTTAAATAATGACTTGAGATTTTTAATCTAATGAGATATTCTTAGGCTACAAAATTTTGAACTCAGAATTACATCAATAAGGAAATTTAATGAATAAAAGAATAATATATATACTCCTTGTTTTCACTCTAGCATTTATAGCTAATTCCAACGCAGAAGAAATCTGGGAACTAACTCAACCAGGAAACGCCAATATAGGTCAAAGCGTTTTCATTAATCAAGAAAGATTGGGTCTATATATTCCTAAATCTTTTGAAGGCAGAAAAGTAAACGAAGACAAAACTAATTTTGGCTTAGAAATCAAGAACACTTTTAGATTCAAGCATTCCGACAGCGAAGTTAACCTTAAAGGTATGGTTAACAAAATGAACTTTAAATACAAAACAGACATTATTGATGTTCAGATTTTCCGTTCAAAGAATATGAAACCAGGTGCTTCTGCCTGTATGGATTGTCATGGTTCATCTATTCCAAGAACCTTAGCAACAATAGGTTATGGGCAAACTAAAATAGACAAATACAGATATGTTGGCAACAATGTAAACAAGTCAGAATCAAAATTTTTCAGAGCTAATGTAGACCATTGGGTAGAAAGAAACCTGATGGTAAAAGGCGAAGTCAGAGTTGGTAAAGTTGACCAAGGCACCTATTCGCTTGACGCCAAAAGCATTTCTTTAGGAATTGGCGGAACTGCCTTCCATCGTTTAACCTGGTCCGGCGACTGGATTCTTTCTAAGGTAGACAGCTTTAAAGCAAGAAATTCGCTTATAGGAAAAGTTACTTACAAAATAATAGGCGGTTTAAAGTTTAAATTTGAAGCAGGTGCTTTTCTTGATGGTTATACTCAATTCGGCACAACTCTATCTGAATTGGGTATGGCAACTGCAGAACCTGTAAACAGATATGCGAACTGGTTACCTAGCTTTTTCAAGAAACTCAAAGACGATTCTTTTGGCTATTATAACGCCTGCATTGAGTATGAACACAGGTTCTAAATCGCATATTTTGCACAATATATAAAAATAAAAAACTGTGTAAATTTAAAATTTTACACAGTTTTTTATTTATGTATTCCCTAATAATTCTCGTTTATTCGTAGCCGTTTGGGTTCTTAGACTGCCAGTTCCAGGAATCTTTACACATTTCTTCTATGCCGTTTTCTGCTTTCCAGCCTAATTCTTTGTTTGCTTTGGAAGGATCACAGTAGCATTCAGCAATATCGCCAGGTCTTCTTGCTGTAATTTTATATTTTATTTTGATTCCACTGGCTTTTTCAAAAGCTTTTACAACATCAAGAACCGAATACCCTGTTCCAGTTCCAAGATTCCAAATTCCAATACCAGGATTATCTTTCAGTTTTTCGATTGCCTTTACATGGCCTTTTGCCAAATCAACAACATGAATATAATCTCTAACACCTGTTCCATCATGAGTTGGATAATCATTGCCAAATACGCTCAATTCTTCGCGCTTCCCA
>ONIU01000037.1 GCA_900317935.1 uncultured bacterium | reverse complement strand
CTACTGCTCTGCCGCTCTATAGTAAATTATTATTCTAGGGATTAATTATACGCTGTCGCTAAAAAAGAATTACTATAGTTAATTCACCCCTCAGTCACTTCGTGACAGCTCCCCTCAAGGAGAGCCTTTAGAACATCCCTTCCAACTCTTCCAACTCTTCCAACCCTTCCAATCCTTCTAACCCTTCCAACCCTTCTAACCCTTCCAACTCTCTTATAACAATTCCCACAAGCGGCTATGCTGCTGTCTCACAACGAAGTATACCACAGCAAAGCGTTCAACTTCTTCAATCTTACATCTTACATCTTAAATCTTATATCTTACATCTTACATCTTACATCTTAAATCTTATATCTTACATCTTACATCTTAAATCTTATATCTTACATCTTACATCTTAAATCTTAAATCTTATATCTTACATCTTACATCTTAAATCTTATATCTTAAATCTTAAATCTTATATCTTATTTCTTATATCTTATTTCTTATTTCTTAAAGTATCAAAAATAGTGTATAATAGTAAACAATATGAAACCTATTGAAATTAAAAATTTAAAATTTGGATACACCAAAGACAGATTAATTCTTGATGATGTTAGTCTTAGCTTTGAGCCTGATACAATAACATCTGTTCTAGGGCCCAACGGCAGTGGAAAAACAACTATGCTTAAGCTGATTTTAGGCTTAATGAAGCCAGCATCTGGTGAAATACATATACTAGGAACAGAAATTAAAGAGATTCCATTAAGAGAACGAGCTAAACTGCTGGCTTATGTTCCCCAAAAGCATAATGCTGTTTTTGACTACAAGGTTCTAGATGTCTGTGCAATGGGAAGAGCTGCTTATTCTGGGGTATTTTCAAGTGCAAGTAAAAAAGATTTGGAAATAGCTATGGAAAGCTTGGACAAGATGCGAATAGCTCATCTGGCTGAAAAACCTTATACTCAAATAAGTGGCGGAGAGCAGCAGATGGTGTTGATTGCCAGAGCATTAGCTCAGCAGGCAAAGATTCTTATCTTAGATGAACCTGTTACCGGACTTGATTATGGCAATCAGATAAGATTGTTAAAAACTTTAAGAGATCTGGCAAAAGAAGGAATAACCTGCATAAAGACTACTCATTACCCTGAACACGCATTATGGACTTCTGGACATGCTGTTTTCATGCGTAACGGCAAATTACTTGCTTCTGGCAAAACATCTGATATTGTTAATTCCGAAAACTTAAGAGCTATTTATGATACTGAAATAAAGGTTATATCAAGACCAATAGATCAAAATTCAGTGAGCACCTGTGTACCATTATTTTAATTAATCAAAAAGATTAATTATGCACTTACATAAACATATATTTCAATAAGAGGAATATAACAATTATAGAACCTATAAATATGATTATCCCACCTAAGAAAGGATTAATTCCTTTGGAATCGTTTTCCTTGCCTGTCCAAAAAGATAATCTAGTGTGTTCTCCAGGAAGCAATGCTTTAAAACGGGATTCTCCTCCTGATAATTCAACAGATAGCGGTAGTTTATTTGTATTATCTAAATAATTCTTTTTTAAAACCACAGCTAGTTTTGATGCTATAAACTCTAATTTTTCAAAATAGTAATCCACATGACTAATAAAGCGATAAGACTGATTATTGCTTAATAAGAAAATTACACTTCCTATGATTATTGTTGTGTATTTTTTTTCACCACGACCGCCATATCTGGATGGTATCTTTCTTTCTTCATAAATTGTGCTTATATCTTGTATTTTGCTAAATGGAAAGAGTTCAACTTTTTTTTGATGAAAAAGGTTGTGAGTTTCAAGATAAAATACATTTTTATAATAATCTAAAACAATATAATTCTCAGTCTTGAAAACGTTTAGTGCATATACTGCATATATGAGAAGGGCAATGAATTTTAATAATAATGAACCGTTTAATGTTAACATGATGAATATAAGCGTTCCAAAATATAATACTGCCAATTTATCGGCGTTGTTTGGGTCTAGTTTCTTAAAGAAAATTCTACCTTCTTTGTATCCAGAGATAAAAAAATTGTGGCCAAATATTTTTCTTGCTGTGTTATCGTTTAATTCGAGCGGATCTGCATAGTTAGAATTTTGTTTTTCAGTATTTATCATAATCGTTAATGCTTATAGATTTCGAATATACAGGCTGGTTGTTCACATCGGGGGCAAATGAAATCTTTTGGAAGAGGCCCTTCGTGTATATAGCCGCAAACAGGGCAGCGCCAGAGTTCCAGATTTTCAGAGGGTTCAGGAATCTGTTCTTCTGTAGATAAAACAGTTTGATTGATTAAAACCGGTTCTTTAATATTCTTAAAACAATTATCTATATCTTTTATGAGTTGTGGGTCTAATTGCCCTTCATTAGCCATTTTGGTCAGAATTCCAATAGCGACACTATGTTCTAACCCTTTTTTATAAGGTCTTTCTTCTACAAGAGCCTGATAAATATCTATGCAAGCCATTAGTCTTTCGTCTTTACTGAGCTGCTTGGCGGTAAATCCAAATGGATAGCCTGTTCCATCAAGTTTTTCATGATGAAGTGAGGCTATTCTGTTAATTTCTTCCAACCCGCTTATATTTTCCAAAAGCTTATAGGAACCCATAGCGTGGTTTTGTATTTCCTTGTATTCATCGCTATTTAGCTTGCCTGGTTTTTCTAGAATACTGTTACTAATCATAAGTTTGCCGATATCGTGTAAAGCACCAGCAATATATAGTTTTTGGCAGTCATTCTTTGAATAACCGTAATACTCGGCCATAGTTTTTGCTTTATCTGCAACACCTAGTGAGTGGCGCCAGGTGAAGTGGGATTTATAGTCTGTTATATCTGCGAAAATAGAACAAAGGTCTATCATTGCTTCGTTGGATATTTCTTCTTCTTTGTCAGGAATACAACTGTGTAGATATTTTAGAACAGAATCGCCTGAAATTTGTTGCAGAAAGCTTAAATCAATAACTTCAAAGAAAGCTTTACTGCATTCTTTGTCAATTATTGTGCCCGTATTTTCTTTTATCCATTTGCAAATAGAATTGTATTTATTCTGGTCTGTTTTTTCAGAAAGATTCCAGTTGACATCTAAGACATCGGCCAAGTGAATAAGTCTAGCGGTAATCGGGGTTTCGTCAGCCTTTTTCCCGTAAGCCCCATTGCCGTTAGCTGTTTCATGATGGTAAAGCACTGCATTTTCAATTAAATTATAGAAGGGCAGTTTGGAAAGAATTTTCTCGCCGGCTTTACAATGAAGAGCCATGTCTTTTTCTTGTGCACGTTCTTTGTTATTGGGGGTTTCATCATGAAAATATTCATTTAATGCACAATCATGCAACAAAGCTGCTTGAGTTAATGCAAATGTTACATTCTCTTCGAGATTAAAGGCTTTAGCTAAGCGGTTTGTAATAGAAGCAACTCGCTGCCCATGGTATGGAGCAACGTTAAGTATTTCTTTTTCAACAAAATCCAAAGCAATGGATAAAGAATCAAGAAATTTTGATAAACCTATACGCATTTTTTCCAGCTTTGTAAAGAAGAGATATCGTTTATGAGAAGTAATTATAAGAAAATTCTAATACTTCTTCAAGAAATTATTTTGAATTTATGCAGTAATAATTGGAGTCATGGTCTTGACACTATCTAAATTTATAAGTAAAATTTAATGTACACAATCGCTGAAGGTGGCAAAAATGAGAATTAATAAGCTTTTAAAAATAAGTGCCATGATGGCTTTCATGTTCATGTTGAATCAGCCGGGTTATTCAAAGACTACGGCTCAGGAAGCATATGATAAGTATATAAGTTCTTATCATGCTTATCAGGATGCAATCACTTCCAAGAAGTCGAACGAAGAAATTCAAGCTGCTTTTAAAGAGTATGAAGCAGCAAAAGAAAATTACTCTACCTCTATTGGAACCAAGTCAACTAATAATAAAAAGTTAGGCGACGAATCATTAGCTGGTTCTCCTTCGGTTTCTGCTTCTGTAAAATCTTCTGAATTAAATTCTGTTGGAATTCCTTCAGAAGTTCCCTCAAAATCTGTTATTGCTAAGAAAAATGATATTCAGAGAGCTACAGAAGATTTATACGATAAATTAGATGAGGATGTTAAGCCTTTAGTCGATGAACTTCGCGATACACAGGATAAAAAGAGAGCCCAGGAAATAGTAAATACTCTTGAAGAAAAAATCACTTCTTCAAAAGATGAAGATACTTCAAACTACATGAAATACGAAGTTGCCACTGCACTTGATAGACTTTCTCTTGATGAAAAGAAATCACAAAAGCTTTTGAATGAATTAATAGCCACAAAAAAAACTCGTTTTGTTAATTTAGCAAAACTTAATATGAATTATAAGAATGCTAAGCTCAAAAAAGTTGCTTGGCAGAAAGATTTAGTAAATAAAGTTGCTGAATTGAACAATACTAAAGCTAGTTTTAAGAACGCAAGCTGGTTGGCTTTCCCTGTAAAATTAGTAAGAGGCTTCAAGTCTGTTGTTGCAAATGTTAAGTTTACTTCAAATGAAGCTGATTATGAAGACTACATGGTTCAGTATGAAGCTATTCAAGCTAATTTCATTACAAATGTTGAAGCTGTTTTTGATGAATGGCAGGCTGGAATCAAAGATCCAGAAGAAACTGCTGATATCAGATTGATTTACGGTAACTATGATGCTTGGTATGCTAGATGGAACATGATTAATCAAGCTCGTCATACTATCGATGTTCAATACTTTATTATTGAAAATGACTGTTTTGGTTTGAGTCTTTTAGGTAATCTTTTGGAAAAAGCTAAAGCAGGTGTTAAAGTCCGCATAATGGTTGATACTCGTGGTTCTAATAAACTCAGTATTCTTGCTCGCGGTTACTTAGTAGAACTTGCAAAGAATCCTAATGTTGAAGTCAGAGTTTATAATCCTATTACTTCAAATGTTTTAAATATTTTCACAGATCCACGTAAGGTTGAATCAAGCAATCACGATAAAATAATGATTGTTGATGGCAGAATATGTATTACTGGTGGAAGAAATATTGCTAATACATACATGGTTGACGAAGTTGATATGGATGATGCTTGGAGAGACTGTGACATTGTTGTAGACAGTGAAAAAATCTGCTCTCAGCTAAAACTTGCTTACGACGAAGAATTTGAAAGCATGAAGAGTTATAAAACTGATAGTGCTTTTATTGGCCTTTTCACAAGCGGTTACAGCACAAAATTGCTTGCAGCTCATGCTTGTATGGAAAATTACCTTATCAGTGGTGATTTATTAAGTGCTTCAGGAGATTATAAAAAGGCTTCTTCAACAGTTAAGAAAGTAAACAAGGAACTAGCCAAATATGTTCATATGAACGGTTATAATTCTTTTGCTCTTCTTGACTATTCTCACAGATGTGCAGCACATGTTCTTGATAACCATTCTCTAACAGGTAACCGCAAAGATATTACAGAAAACATCGTTAAATATATTGACGGTAGCCGAACTGAAATCATTATTCAGAATCCATATTTTGCTCTCACTGAAAGAGCCGAAGCAGCTCTAAAACGTGCAGCAAAACGTGGGGTTCCGATATATGTTCACAGCAACAGTGAAAGATCATCTGACAGTGCTCCAACAGAAGCTTATGTTCTAAGAGAATGGAAGAATATGCTTACTGAAATGCCAACAATGCGTTTCTTTGCTAGAAATGCTGATGGTCAGCTTCATGGCAAGACTTTTAATTTTGATGGTAAAGTTGCTGTTGTAGGAAGTTATAACTTTGATGCTCTCAGCGAAAAGGTTAATTCTGAAATAGCAGTAGCTATCAAGTCTCCTGAATTTTCAAAGGAATTGCGTGAATGCCAGATGGAAGATATTGAAATGGCTCTTGAATATAAGATGGCTTCTGAAGGTCAGGAAGAATTTGCTCCTGATGATGTAGAAAAAGCCAAGAACAAGACTTTAACCAAAGTTTTGTCCCATCTTAAGTTCTTAGATCCAATGTTCTAAGATAACAAAGACTAGAAACACCTCTTTATGTTATATAATACAAAAGAGGTGTTTTTTTATGTCTTTAGGTTTAATTTTGATACCATTCTGTTTTTTTATATTTATTTGTGCCATTCTCTTTGATCGCTATAAAAAAGAGAAAAGAAAAGAATATATATATAATTTTATTGTAATTATTACTATTTGTGGAATTCTTTTTGCTTTGGCTATTCCGAATTCTTTTCATAATAATTCGAATAAATATTTAGGTATATGTCATAAATCTCAAATAATATTAGATAACGCAATTAAAAAATATAACTCTGAGAACGAAGATAATTTGTTCCCAGGAAATTGTAATAATAGCGAAATAGAAAAGTATCAAAAAGAATTACTATTAAATAATAAATATTTGAAGAACCAAGTTTATCCAACAAGAGATTGTTCTTTTGAAATCAAAGATTCTGAATTGTTTTGTATAGTGCATGGCAGTTATGATTCAAAGTCTAAGTATTATACAGAAGGTTCTCCGGTTGAAGGCTATGAAAATTTTGTCAAGGATAACAATTTGTTCAGAAAACATATAAAAGAAAAGACAGAGAAAGAAAAAGAAAGAAAATATTCTATAATTACGGGTATTGTTGGATTAGTCGTAGCGCTGAAGTATTTTATATTTATTTTATTATAGGTATCAATTTTGTTTGTATCTATTGACAACTCTTGTTAATAGGCTTTAACATTTTAAAAGAACTGCTACTAATTTTTTAATTAGTAGGAAAAACAAAAATAATAAGGACAAACAAATGACTAAACGTGAAAAATTTCTTTCTGTACTTGTTATCATCTTCATGTTCACATCAATTTTACAAACAGTAGATGGTGGTTTATTTAATTTTAAAAAACTGAATACTAAGACTATAAAAGAAGATGCTAAGGCATTGTTAAAAGGTATAGGTATAGTTGCTCTGATAAAACAATTTGGGCCTGCATTAAATGACGCAGCAAATAAAGCATTAAACGATAAATCGGTGCCTAATGTTGAAGCAACAAAGGTTGTTCCGATTCTTACAGTAGGGCAGGGGTTAGATGCTGGTGCTTGTCAGATTACTGGACCAAAAGATAAAGTTGATCAGGTTCAAATGGTTTACGCTGTTGAATCTACTCTTGATAAGGGAGAAAAATTCTATATTCAGGGCCTTGTTCCCTCAACTTCAATGAATCCGGCAAAGATAGACCGTGTATATGGGGTTGGCGTCGTTTCAATGATTACCTATAAGACTACTAAGTCTGATAAGAAATAAGATATAAGATTTAAGACCATAAATGGAGACACAAGAACATAAAGTTGAAAGTGTTACGCTTTGCTGTGAGACGCTTCGCCGTGAGACGATTGCTGTTGCAATCTGTGGTAGTTGTTTATAATCGTTCGAAGAGTTCAATGTTCTAAAAATTCGAATAGTTTTGCTTAGTCTTCTATCTTATGTCTTCTATCTTGTATCTTACGTCTTATAAATAAATAAAGGAATGAAAATATGAAGATTTCTTTTCATGGGGCAGCAGGCTGTGTTACTGGTTCTTGTTATCTTGTAGAAGCGGCCGGCTCAAAGTTTCTCGTTGATTGCGGAATGTTCCAAGGTAATAAAACCTTGAAAGAAAACAACTATAAGGATTTCGCTTTTGATCCTGCATCTATAGATTTTGTTCTTGTAACCCATGCTCATATTGACCATACTGGTTTATTGCCAAAATTGGTTAAAAAGGGTTTTCATGGAATGATTTATGCAACTCTGCCTACTGTAGATTTGCTTAAATATTTACTTCCTGACTCTGCACGAATACAGGAAGTTGAAGTTTTCCAACTGAATAAGCGTAATGAACGTAAGGGGATTCCTCCAGTTACGCCTATTTACGATGAAATTGATGCAGACAATGCCATCAGTCTGTTGCGCGGCATTGAACGCTATAGGGCTTTTGCGCCTGCTAAGAACATTGATGTTACCTTCCATAATGCAGGGCATGTACTGGGGTCCTCTTTTATAGAAATAAACATTAAAGAAGGAAATGAAACAAGAAAAATTGTCTTTTCTGGAGACTTAGGTGAAGATGATCACCCGATTATCAATGATCCAGATCGTATAAAATCCATGGATTTTTTACTGATAGAATCAACTTATGGCGACAGAAACAGAGATATTGTTTCCAAAGAACAGCGTTTGAACAGAATTGCTGAAGTGTTTGCTGATGCTGAAAAACGCGGGGGAAAGATTATTATTCCAGCTTTTTCATTAGAAAGAACTCAGGATTTACTTCACGATATTCTTATTCTTAAAAAACGTAACAAGATATCTAGAATCCCTGTCTATGTTGATTCTCCGCTTGCAAAAGAAATTACTCAGGTATTTCTGAAATATCCTGATATGTATGATGAAGACGCTACAAACGTCATGAAGCAGATGGGCGGTTTGTTTGACCATCCTGATTTTCATTTTACAAATTCAGTCGATGAATCTAAGCTTCTTAACGAAAAAGACAATATCGTTATTATGTCTGCCAGCGGGATGTGCGATGCTGGGCGTATCAAACATCATTTGAAACATAACCTTTGGGACCCCAAAAACACTGTAGTTTTTGTCGGTTATCAGGCAGAAGGCACACTAGGCCGCTTGATAAGCGAAGGAGCTAAAAAGGTAAGAATTTTTGGCGAAGAAATTAATGTTGGAGCTAAAATCGAATCTATTTACGGTTATAGCGGTCATGCAGACCAAAATGGTTTGATGAAATGGCTTAAAGCTATTGAAGAAGAACCTCGAAATATTTTTGTTACCCATGGTGAACCAGAAGCTTCTGAAGCATTAGTTAAGCTAATAAAAGAAGAACGAGGTTTTAAGGCTATTGCACCGAAGATGGGTGAGGAATATGACCTTCTTCAGTTTGTTAAAGTTGGCGATGTTGAACTTAACAAGAAACCTGATAAAGTTAAATATGTTCTTGTTCGTTCTTCTGCACCGGCTTATTCATCTCTCACACGTGACTCACATAACCTTAAGGCTGAACTTCTTATTAAGATTAATGAACTTATGGAAAACTGCAAAGATGAGTCTGAACGCTGTGCAAAATTGCAGAATCTGCTAAATTTGCTGTAAAAAACTTGAAATTTAATTAATAATCGTTTATTCTTGCTATCAATAAATGAATGTGACAAAAGGAGTCTAAAATGATTAATCCTGCAACATTAACAGACGAACAGGTCGTTGAACTTAGAAATAAAAAAATTGAACTGAACAGAAAATCTCGCCGTTCAACCGGTATGATTATGGCTTGTGCAGGCAAAGGTCAGGGTTTGCTTGAATGCAGAACTATAGAAGGAACCTGCCCTGATTATAATATTTGCCGCGGTTTAGAAGAAAAGAAGTAAGTCAGTATTTAGTTAACAAAAAAGCCATAGATTCAGATGAACTATGGCTTTATTTTATTTAGAGAGTTTTATGAAAAAGAGGTTTTGAAGCTAGGATATTTATTCGTGATAAAGATGTGTTAGGCTGCTCCTTTTTTCCATTGCTTCGGGCAGAGCTTTATAGACATCCATCACTGTCATGATAGGGATAGAAATTAGTATTTCGCTTCTTAAGATTCCTCCTTGGGCGTAAAATCTTACAACAGGTATTTTCCCTGGAATTATTAGTTTATCAGTAGATTTAGCCTTTTTAAACTTAACATTTTCAGGAAGCTTATCTCGTTTGACCAGTTCATTAGTAAATATTGCGTAAAATCTAATATTTGAAAGTTCTGGAGTTTCTGCAAGAGATTCCAGATACTCTTCTTCAAGCTCAAGTTCAGCCCCGGTTAATTCTTTTGGAAAATATACGGCGATAACCATTTTTTCCTTGAGTGAGTCAGATAATCTGGCATCTGGAATATTGAAACTTGAAGAAAGAACTCTATTTGCGACTATTGGAGCTGAAGGAGTAGGGGGGTCAGAAGTTTCGGAACCTGAAGTGCTTGGCAGGAATGTCACTTCTACAATATTTGAATCTTCTGATTCTCCAATATCGTTTACAGCTCTTACTTTATAATGAAATGTTGCTCCAGGAATAACATTTTCCGTTATAGTTACATTAGTTATTGTTGAAGGAACGTTATAGATTGCGTTATCACCATTTTCAAAAACTTTATAATTATTGGCTCCGTTGGCTACAGACCAGGTTAATGTGCAGGAATATGAAGAAATTTCTGTGGCAGTTAAAATTGGCGCATCTGGTTTTAATTGAACAATGATAGATTCACTGGTAGCAGCTTCACCAGCAGAATTCATTACTGCAATTTTAACACTTACTGATGTTCCTGCATTCAGCCCAGTTACTGTGTATTCGTCTTTATCTCCTTCTACAGTAGCAAATGATTCATCATTAACAATAATACGATAGCCTGAGGCGTATTCTTGCTTTGTCCATTTGATTTTGAAAGAAGTTGATGTTATGGAACTATTTGGAATAGTCATTGTAAGAGAGGCTACTGGCAGAAGTTGAACGACTTTGACAGCGGATTTCGGAGATTCACCGCCAGCATTAATTGCTGTCATAGTAATGTTTAAGGTTTCACCAGGCTCAAAACCACTTAGAAGCATTCGGTTATCTGTTCCTGATTCTGTTTTTGATGCAATTAAATTCTGATTGTTATAAATCTTATAAGAAGTTGCAGTATTCACTCCCGACCACAATATTCCAAATGAGGTTGTTGCAACATCATAAGTTATAAAGTCTGGTGGGTTAGGGGCCATAAGGATTTCTGTAAGTGTTGAAATTCCTCTGAAATCGCCTTTATGGAAAGTAACTACCCGAACTTCGACTTTTGAACCAGGTGTAAGATTATTGCAGACTTGGCTGTAACTCTTTGTTGAATGTCCATAATAAACATGGTCTAATAAGACCTGATAATGAGTTGATTCGTTGGAACTGGGAAAGCAGTTCCATTTGACTTCGATGCTCTTGTTAGAAATAGGTCTTACTACTGGCTTTTGGTTAAAATAATTATCGTCTTCGTTGTCTTCAGCCATTAAAATGGTGCCTGAAAGCACTATTATTCCTATCATAAATAGAAATAGCATCAAACTTGTATTTAATTTGCTTAATACAGGCGTTTTCATAGTAATACCGTTGTTTAACTACTTTTTTCTTTAAATTTATTTATTTTTTATCTTAAGACAAGAATAATTTATATAAAAGTTTATTGTTATCTAGAGATGACTTTGTAGAAATAATTTGCTCAAATCATAAAAATAACTTAAAATACATATCATTAGATTAGGAGGGAATTAATTATGTTTGAACCTAAGTTTGCTGAACGTTCTAAGCTTTTGAAACCAAGTTCTATAAGACAAATGATGGCTATTGCTAAGGAACTTTTAGCTCAGGGCAAAACTGTTTATGAACTGAATATAGGTCAGCCGGATATTCCTTGTATTCCTGAATTTGTAGACGGAATTATGAGAAAAGCTGAATCACGACAGATTAATTATACTCCATATAATGGTGAAACTTATTTGAGAGAAACCTATGCACGTTATCTTAACAGTTATTTTGACAGAAGAGGTGTTGACCACCTTGTTATAGATACGGAAAATATTCTGGTTTGTGCTGGTGCTTCTCACTGTTTAAGCAATATTTTTCTGACTATATGTAATCCTGGGGATGAAGTTTTAACCATAGAACCTTTCTTTTCTCCATATCAGGGATTTTTAGCAATTGCAGGCGGTGTGCTGAAGGCAATTCCGACTGAAGCTGAAAACGATTTTGCTCTTCCTTCTAATGAAGTAATAGAAAGTTATATAACAGAAAAAACCAAAGCCATTCTTATAAATACTCCTAATAATCCTTCCGGAAGAATTATGAGTTACGAAGAATTGGAACGCCTGGCTAGACTCTGTGTTGAACATGATATTTATTTAATTAGCGATGAAGTTTACAGAGAAATGATTATTGGTGATGAAGAAGCTGTAAGCGTTTTGCAGATAGATCTTCACGATGATGAATTAAATGAAAAGCTCATTAATAGAATGATTGTTGTTGATTCGGCAAGTAAGACATTCTCTCTTTGCGGGGTCAGAATAGGTTTCGTTATTTCTCTGCAGCCTATAGTCAACACTATAGCGTTAGTCAATGCCCATACTGTTGCTTGTATTTCAGATATAATGCAGTATGGGGTTGCAAGCTGTTATGATGCTGTAATGTGGCGGCCAGAGTATATTGAAGAATTTAGAGGAATATATAGGGAACGCTTAGAAGCTACCATGGAAGCAATTCATAGATATCTTCCAAAATGCATTGTTTCAAGACCTAAGGGTGCTTTTTATGTAATGATTAAATTCCCTGAATTAGAAGATGTAAACGAATTTTGTCATTATACGCTTGAACACTTTAATATGGGTGGTGAAACAGTTGCTCTTACTCCTGCCAAGAATTTTTATTTAGACCCAAAATTAGGTAAGAATGAAGTAAGAATTGCTTTAGTTGTTTCTCCTGAAAAAATGAAGAGGAGTATTCAGATTGTTTCACAGTCTTTAAAATCTTATAAGCGCTATAAAGCTAATATTGATTCTCATATGAGACAGTTGCTTTAAGATAGAGCAGAAATGTTGGAGCATCAATAACAAAAACAAAATTTTTAACCTAAACTATTGATTTGAAAAGGCAATAAGTGTAGAATTTTACGCGAAAAATTTTACACTTATTTTTTATATGGAGGCATATACTTTTTATGCTAGATATTAAATGGATTCGCTCTAATCCAGAACTTTTTAAAGCAGCTATGATTAAACGCGGTCTTGCTGCATTCGATCACCCAACAAATAAAGCTATTCTTGAACGTAATGGTAATCCTGAAGAACCCGACAAAAAACTTGCAATTCTTCTAGACAATGCTAAAGAAGCTGTTGTTGAAAAAATTCTCCCTTTGGAAGATTTAGATAAAAAGCGTCGTGAAATGATTACTGAAGTAGAAAAGCTTCAGGCTGAAAAAAATGCAGCAAATAAAGAAATCGGCCGTAAGAAAGCTGCAAAAGAACCCTGTGAAGACTTGTTTGCTGGTATGAAGCAGATGAGCAATAAGATTAAAGAGTTGGAAAAAGCTCTTGAAGAACAGGAAAATCAATTTACAGACCTTTTAATGAATATTCCTAATGCACCACACGAATCAGTTCCATTAGGCTTTGACGAAAAAGCTAATGTAGAAGTTAAGAAATGGGGCACTCCAAAGAACTATAACTTTGAAGTAAAAGACCATGTGGATCTTGGTGCTAACCTTGGTATTCTTGATTTTGACAGAGCTGCAAAGATTTCTGGTGCTAGATTCTCAATTCTCACTGGCAATGGTGCTAGATTAGAACGTGCTATCATGAATTTCATGCTTGATACTCATACTCAGAAGCATGGATACAGAGAAGTAGAACCTCCGGTAATTGTTAATTCAACTGCACTGAAAGGAACAGGCCAACTTCCAAAATTCAAAGAAGATCTTTTTAAACTTGAAGGTTATGACTACTGGCTGATTCCAACTGCAGAAGTTCCTGTAACAAACTATTATGCACAGGAAATTCTCAAAGAATCTGATCTTCCGATAAAGCTTACTGCTTATACTCCTTGTTTCAGAAGTGAAGCAGGCAGTTATGGTAAAGATACCCGCGGAATGATTCGTCAGCACCAGTTTGATAAGGTAGAACTTGTTAAGTTTACAAAACCAGAAGAATCTTATAAAGAACTTGAACTTTTGCGTGATGATGCAGAAGATATTTTAAGACTTCTCGGTCTGCCTTATCGTGTTGTCTGCTTGTCAACAATGGATATGGGCTTCTCTGCAGCTAAGACTTTCGACTTAGAAGTTTGGTTGCCGTCTCAGAAGATGTATAGAGAAATCAGTTCCTGCAGTAACTTTGAAGATTTCCAGGCTCGCCGTGCTGGTATACGTTATAAAGGTTCTGATTCTAAGTCTAAGACTAATCTTGTTCATACTCTTAATGGTTCTGGTCTTGCTATAGGCAGAACTTGGCTTGCTATTCTTGAAAATTATCAGGATGAAGGCGGAAGAATCTATATTCCTGACGTTTTGCAGCCATATATGGGTGGAATGACTCACCTCGAATAAGGATGGGGAATTAGGAGTTAGAAATTAGGAATGAAAACTTCAAAAAGCTGTATTGCTATGGTGTTTTCGTCGCTTTGCAATAACGGTTTTTTGAAGTTTTTCATTTTTGTCGTTTTATTAATATTAACTTCGGCTCTGACTGGTTGCAAGCATAATGGGTCAGGGTCTTTTGTTGTTCCTGAAGAGGAATCTCCTGTATTAAAGCTTTATGGAAATGTAAAACTGAATAATATAAAGTTTCCAACTTCTTTATGCGGGAACAATGATTATCAGTTCCGTGATTTATCTGTATTCAGCTTAACTGTTCAGGATGATGTTTCGATTACTGCGCCTATAAGTGCAAATGGTGAATTTTCTTTTTTAGAAATGGCGCCAAGACAGCAGATTGTTGTTTTTTGCAAGAATGCTTCTAATCCAAATCTTTCTTTTGAGTGGATGGGGGCTTCGACATCAGGTTTATCCGGTAATACAAATATAACAATAGATTTACATTCTACTGCTCGTTCCCTTATTGCCAGAACTCTCAGAGATAAATACGGGAGAAGAGTCAGACCGGAATTCATTGAGTATGAACATTATAAATCTACTTTTGATGCTATTACAGATGTAATTGAAAATAATGCTGATTTATTGGAAAATACGCCCTTATCAGAAATAGACTCTATTAAGAATGCATATATTGCTGCTGCAGAAGCTCTTGATAAAGGCAGTTCCGGGGCTTATCCCAATGATCACGTTTTTCTTTTTTATTTTGCTGGCGATAATGATTTGGGCGTTTGTATGGAAAATACAGTTAAGTCTATTGCTGAAGCCGGTTTGCCTGATAATACACAGATAATTATTGCTCTGGATACTTTTAATTCTTTACCTTTATTGAATAAACCTGGCGGAGCCAGATATAGAGTAGTAGGAAATAAGCTGGAAGTGCTGAATGAACTCGGCGATGTAGATTCGACTAATCCTATAGCTTTAGAAAAGTTTATAGAAGTTTCTGTAAGAGAATACCCAGCAAAAGGCTATTCTTTGATATTAAGTTCGCATGGCGGCGGTTGGAGAGACAGGGAAAAAACATTAGCTTCAGCTAGAGCTGTTTTTATGAATGATACAAATTCCTTGGCAACAGGAACAGTTCTGAACACTGCTTCTGGAATTGAAATTGCATTTAATGAATTAAAAGCTTCCAATAGAAAATTTGATATGATAGTTTTTGATGCCTGTAATTTGGGTTGTATAGAAACTGCCTATCAATTCAGTGATATGGCTGAATATACTCTATTTTCTCAAGCTTTAATGCCCGCTGAAGGTATGCCTTATGCAGAATTTTTTAAAGAAGTATCTTCTAGAAAAATAGAAAATCTTTCTGCGTATGCTAGGGCTGAACTTTTATGTGATTTATTCTGCAAAAAATATGTAAATGCTCCAAATGCTATTGATACTGGAATCAGTATAATCGACAATTCTGCTGTTCCAGAGTTGGTTACTGCTTGTAGAAACTATTTCAGTGCTGTTTATGCAAATATAAATACAAATTCTGATTTGCTTTATAATATTAGAACCCAAAAGACTACTAATGATGGTGAAATAATCAGTGGTGACGTGATACAGAGTTTTTCTCCATTTAAGGAATTTGTTGATTTTAAGCAGATAATAGAAGAATCCTATGTTAAAATGCCTGATGCCAAGATTGAATGTGATGCTTTAAGGGCTTGCTTCAACGATTTAATCAAATTTTCTAAGTATTCAGATTCATTAAAGAATGCCAATGGTATTTCTATTACTTTCCCTGAAAAAGATATTTACGCAGAGTATTATAATGGTAATTTGCCTGCTGACGAGTATTTCCATTTAAAATTTAATACTTATACGGAGTGGTATAAAATTTTAAATTCCGTGTTATCTAAATAAAAAAATGCAATGATTTATTTGCTAGACGGCATTGACATCATATTTAAATTAGACTTATAATATTGTCGAATATATAGGCAAGGAGAATGTTCTATGAGAAGTCCAATTCATAAAGAGGGGTTTAAATTTGCGGGGTTATTTATTGTTCTTGGAGTAATAACTTCATACCTTAATAAATGGATTGGAAGGTTGTTCTATGTTCTGACAGCTTTTACTCTTTACTTTTTCCGTGATCCAGAACGTAAGGTTCCCAGTGGAGAAGGTTTAATAGTATCACCTGCAGATGGTAGAGTTATCGGTATTGATTCCGTAGATCATGCTCCTTTCATTGATGGTCCTGCGAAACGTGTTACTATTTTCTTGTCGATTTTTGATGTTCATATCAATCGTTCGCCAATTAAAGGTAAAATTTCCTATAGACAGTATGCACCAGGAAAATTCCTTGCCGCATTTGAACCAAAAGCTTCTACTGATAACGAACAGAATTCTGTTGGTATTGAAAGCCCTGATGGTTACAGAGTTTTAGTAAAACAAATTGCTGGTTTGATAGCTAGAAGAATTATTTGTTGGAAGAATCCTGGTGACGAAACAGAAATTGGTGAACGTTTTGGTTTAATAAGATTTGGTTCTAGAACAGAAATCTTTATGCCGTTAGACGCAAAGATTGATGTTAAGATTGGCCAAAGAGTTACAGGAGCTTCTACTATTATAGCTAGAAGATAAAAATGGAAATATATAAGGCAAAAGAAATTAAATTAAATAAGAATATAGAAGATAACAATAATGTATCTGAAGATAATTCAGAAATTGCTGAACCTTTTATAAAGAAAACAGAAGATTCAAAAGAAGATGTTGCTGAAGAATCTTTAACCCCTAAAGAACGTCGCAGAAAAGCTTTAAAAAAGCATCTTTCCATTATACCAAATTCATGTACTTCCATGAATTTAGTATGTGGCTTTATGTCTGTTCTTATGGCTTCTCATGGTGAATTTCTTGCTGCAAGCTGGTTAATTTTAATTGCTAATATTTTTGATATCTTAGACGGAAGATTAGCTCGTCTTACTTCTGTTGAATCTTTATTTGGAGCAGAATTAGATTCCTTATGCGATTTGGTAAGCTTTGGAGTTGCACCGGCGTTTTTGGTATATACTAGATATTTTAAAGATGACGGCAGTGTATTAGGTATGTTTGTTGCTGTTGTTTTCGTTTTATGTGGTGCTCTAAGACTTGCACGTTTTAACGTTACACCTCATTCTCATAAAGACGTTTTTGAAGGTATGCCTATTCCTGGTGGTGCAGGCATTCTGGCCACAATGGTTATTTTTGAAATATTGTATTTCAGTTTCTTGAGAATACCACAGTTTGTTGTAGCTATTATCGTTGTTATTACAGCATTTTTGATGGTAAGCAAAATAGAATACCCTGCAATGAAAAAGACTCCAAAAACAAGTAAGAAACGTATTTTTGGAGTTGTTTGCGTGATAGTAGCATTTTTGCTTAATCCACCTATAACACTTTTCTTTGCAACCTGGGGTTTTGCTTTTTATGGATTATTTATGGCAACATTCAGAACTATACTTGGTTTTGGCCGTAAAATAAGAAATAGTAAAAAACCAGTGGCGGCCGTTTCTTCAAGTGAAGCAGAATAAGCTATTATTTAAGCAATAAAAACCAGTGGCGGCTCGCTTCTTCAGGTGAAGTAGAGAATTAAAGCTATTATTTAAGCAATAAAAAAGACAGGGGCTTTGGAGAATTCCAAAGCCCCTGTCTTTTTTATCAAGAGGAAGTTTTTAACCTTTTGTCGGTGCTTCTATTTCTTTTATTTCAAACTTCTTTAATATGAACTGTTCGTTAGGATTTTCCGGATCTGCATACACGGCGATTATAGAACCATCGTTAGCTAATTTGCAGTATCTCATAATGAAGTCTAATGAACCATTAGGAATTACCTTTTTAGCTATTATTTCATTTGAATTATTAACAGCATAAATAGTAATTTCTGTATCCATATCACCGCTGGCAGATTTTACCAGATATACATCTAAACCTCGGTCAATATTAAAACCTAGATATTCAATAGAAGTAACCTGTTTTGGAGCTTCTGCTTCTGGGGCAACCCATCTAACAGTATTCAAATCATTAGAGAAGACTTTTCTCGGAAATGAAGTGGTTCCTGTTTCTGTATTGAATTTAGTTTCTTCAATAATTACGGATTTGCCGTTTTTATCAAGAGTTACTTCGGTAGATGCAGGTAGAAGTGTTAAATTACCCTTTTTATCTATTTTGAACGTTCTTGAATCAAAATCCTTAACGCACCAACCTTCATAATTTCTTGTAAGAATCATTGGGTTGATAGGCTTATTTTCATATGATAAATTCAGAGCTTTTAACTCTTTCGGATTATTAAGGTCAAGAGCAAGAATAGAAGAGTAATTATAGGCACAGAAATAAGCACACTTTGTGTCTACTGTCATGTCACAGAAATAATCATCTTCCGATTTGATTTCTTTATTAAAAGGAATAGGAATTACCTTCTGTTCACCATCTTCATCAAAGCGTATCAATTGTTTGTCTCTGGTAAGAACATATACGTAACCATCTGGGGAACTGTCAATTGCTTTGCATACTCCCTTAATGTATATTCCTCTTTCATTTAAAGGCTGTTTTGCATTTTCTGCCATAAGCATTCCTGATGAAAGCAAGCCAAATAATGCTGCTGCGATAATCTTATTTCTCATTAAAGGACTCCGATTCTATTTATAAATATATTTATATATTAATATATTTTAGCATGTCATACAAGACATTGGAGCATTGGATTGTTTCCACCAAGCAACGAATTCTGACCAGCTCATAGTTCTTTCAACGCCTTTCCATGCCGGGTCATTAAGTATAACGTTACCATTGGCATCCATACCTTTCATAACAACGTAGTGACCTTTAACATGGCAAATCATAGGCTTGCCGGCTTTAAGCTGCTGTCTGCAGAAATCCTGATTTACAGAATAATGCCACTGAGCATTAGTCATTCCATACTGTTTAGCTGCTCTGGCAAGACCGTCGTGACCAGTACCATTAGCTTGTGTACAACCACTGATTCTATACAAATCTGTTACGGTAACAGCAGGGTCACCTTTTCCGTAAAAACCAAGAACCATAGACAATGATGTTGGACCACAAGAAGACCATGGGGCTGGAGTATTAACTGTGCCTTGGTAATTCTTTGGAACGTCTAATACAACTTTATCACCGCTGATTGTTACAGTGCCAGGAGTTCCGCCGGATGTAACAGTAGGAATTTTGCCTTCTGCGCCGTCTTTAGAAGCTTTAACACCGTCTTCTTTGCTTAATGCGCCACCGCTTCTAGTATCGCCTGGATAGTAAGGATCAACACCAGAACCAGCTTTATCTGGAGTAGATATATAGTTTTTATGCATATATCCTTGTGTTCCGTCGATATCTACTAAGTAGAATTCGCCAGAAGTACCAAGAACCTTAACATTTTGTCCGTTAAAATAATTCCCTATTACATTACCCCATGGCCAGCTTCTGAGTCTGAGACTGCTTCCTTCGACTCCTACAATTGTTCCTTCTTTGGGATAACCTTCTTCTATCTTTTCAATTCCGCAAATCTTAGCAGTGTCTATATCTGCAATGCTTGGAGCTGCAACTGTAATAGTTGCATCAATTGGTTTGTCTTCAGCAAAGGGGTTGGATGCACTTGTAGATGTGTCGGTTGAAGTAGAGGTGCTTGTGACCGCAGATGTAGAAGAAGCAGTATTAGTATCTGTTGAGGTTGCAGTAGATGTACTGGTTACTGTCGCAGTATTTGTGGCTGTGGCAGTTTCAGTGCTTGTATTAGTTGCGGTTTTTGTTTCGCCTAAGAGATATGATTCAACTGCTGCAGAGTTGGAATCTACTCCTTTGTTAGATGATTCTTCTGCATATGCTTGAGAAGAACAAAGAGCGACTATTAGCATAATGTATAATAAGGATTTTTTCATAAAACTCCCCCTTGTTATTATATTTATTATACTATTAAATTCGTAAAAAGTTTAATTTTTATTGTTTTAGTTAGAAGAGTTCGAAGAGTTGGAAGGGTTAAAAGTGTTACGCTGTTCTGTTGGGGCAGATCTTTATTTGAGTAAGTCTACACATTCGTCATAAAAAGTATAGCGTATGGGCTTTAGCCCTGAAAGCTATACGGTTATGACAATGGGTAGACTATAAACGACAATAACTACTCAAAGAACAAAGGTTACTACTGGTTCTGTAACTCTTTCGGTTTCTACGGAACCACTTCACCTCAAGGGGAAGCTTTAGGAGAAGACCACCTTTGGGGGTTTATTCTACATTCAGCATGAATGACTCAGAATGAGAATTAAATTCTGGTGCATACATGCACATGATTTCTGCAATGCCTGTCTGATACTGACCAGCCAACTGAACACGCAAATCGTATTCAAATACGTATGTACCCTTTGGTAAGTAATCAATATAGAAGTGGGTAGCTGCGTCTTTGGTTGCTTCATAGTAGCCAAGACCGTCTTGCCACTTATATTTGGAAAGCACATTTACTGGTTCCATACCACTGCCACGCTGGTCCTTCATGTGTACAAACTCTAAGTCTCGGTCTGTTCTTAATTCTATGCGAACTACAACCAAATCGCCAACTCTTACTTTGCCATCTTTTACAGGAGTAATTACTGGACCTTTTTCGGTATTGGTCTTGATAAAGAGAGTTTTCTTAAGCTTCAGATTGTTTTCAAAAGGAGTAACTTTTGACATATCTTCGATATACTGCCAGTGTACAGCACCCCAGGCTACACCTTTATCTTCCTTCTTAACCTGAATGTTAGCCATCTGAGGCTTAACTTCTGCTCCTGAATAGATTTTTTTGTAGTAACCTGTTCCAGCTTCGACTTTTTCAGGTTTAACTTCTTTATTATCAAGAGATACAGTAACTATTTTATCAGAAGCAAGCAGGTCACAGCCTCTGAGAATCAAAGCATAGATAGCATCAGCGGTAGATTTTGTTGTTTTCCAACATTGAGTCTGTTTTTGTTTCAACAGCCAGACTTTGCAGTCTTCAACAGCTTCTTCGTCTTTGGTGATTTCAGTAAACATTTCAATCATCATTGCCTGAGTTTCGATATCAGCTCTGTTCCAAGAGTAGCCGATTTCGTTTTCTCTCCAGAAACGTCCCATTTCATCGTCTGTTACACTGCGTTCCTTTATGCTCTTGACAATGTCTAAGGGAGTCTGTTTATCACCAAATCTTTGCAGGCCGAGTGCAATATGAGCCTGACTCATTCTATAATCAACTTTTAACCAGTTTTTCTTTGCTTGTTCGATAAAATAATCTACGGCAGCTCTGCTTTCTGTAGGAATTGGTCTGTCTTTAAGGAAGAACGAACGGCCATAGAGGTAGAAAGCAATGGTAGAATCCATGTGATTATGCTTTTTGTAATCTTTATCATGTTTGATGATATTTTCATAAAATTCTACTATTTTCTTATCCATGAAATCAGCACAGCGTAAAGCTGTTAGCAAATCTATTGCTACGCCGAGGTTTCTCAGACGACCATAACCAGTCATAATATACATTGTTATAAAGGTGTTGCTGTAACCACCAGGGAACCATGGGAATGAGCCATCAGCCAATTGCATGTTGTTAAGCTTTTTGGTTGCTTCTTCTATTTCTCTGGTAAGTCTGGCTTCTTCAAACAAAACACCAATGTGGTGCTTCTGTTCGTTTTCGTCCTTTGCATCAAGAACCCATGGAGTTTCCATTAAAGTTACTGATTTTAGGTGCTGGTTCTTTTCAAGGTTTGACATTAAAGCCGTACCCTTGTTGTATTGTTCGTCTTTTGCCCAGATATCGAAGACTCTACGAATCTTCGGATCTGACTTAGCTATATGAGATGCAAGTTTGTTCGCATAAATACGATTAAATGTCTGTTCTGAACATTCGTGCGGGAACTCGATGAGGTAGGGTAGGGCTTGAATAGCATACCAGGCAGGATTAGAAGTCATTTCTACCGTCAAAGCTTTATGTTCAAGAGTCTTAGATTCTCCAGACTTCATCAATTTTTCAAATTTAAAAGTTTTGGTTTCCGGTCCTCTTATAGGAAGAGGCAGGGATTCTGTAACAAGCAATCTTGAAGATAGAATTGGCAATAGGCCTTCTTCACCATCTGAATGTGTGCTGGTAGCACCAACTGCTTTGTATTTTACAAAACCAGGCTTATAGGGAACATCTAGAACCCAACTGAAGCCTTTTGACTGTTTTGCTGGAACTGTAAAGCTTTTCTTGTTATCAGTGTTTTTAAACTCAGCATTTCTGCTTTCATCTGTAATGGCATCATATAATTCTAGAGCTACAGAACCAGTCTGCTCTTTGTCGCTTAGATTGGTAACTTTAACTGTAAACGCAATCTTGTCGCCTTCTCTCAAGAATCTTGGAGCGTTTGGCTGAATCATGAGTTCTTTCTGAGTAATAACTTCTTCTGTTAATTGGCCATTTTGCAGTTTTGTGCCGTGGGCAAATCCCATGAATTTCCAGGTAGTTAAAGCTTCTGGCATTTCAAAATCTATTGTAACAATGCCTTCATTATTAACTGTTAAATTAGGCAGGAAGAATGCTGTTTCGTTAAGGTTAGTTCTTGCTTTAATTTTTGATAAATCTATATCCTTAGAAGAATCGCTTTCTTCGTTAGATTCTTTGGCGGTATCTGATTCAGATGGTGCTGCTGCGGCAGCACTATTTACTACAGGTTCATCGCATTCATCATAACAAACACCGTCAGCTTCAGCCATATCTCTGTTTTTCATACTACCGGCAGATACTGATTTCATCAAAGGGGCACCCATGGGAACTGCTTCACAACATTCTACGAAATCATCATAGCCATAATCGTAAAAATCTGTGGTCACAATACTTGGAAAACTTGGGAAAGAGAAATCTTCAACGTATTTATATCCATGGGAAAATTCAGATTTCCATTCTCTAAGACTATTGGAGGTGTTCGAGAATGTATTGCTGATTCTGCTTCTATCATAGTAGAAAACATATATTCCAGGCCAAGAATGACTAGAGTAGGCATCTAAACTTGCATCATACATTGAAGCAAGCATTTCTATACTTTTCATTTCAGCCTCTTCACCAGAAACTTCAACTTTCCAGCTTTCTTTCGAGTTGGGTTCCATTTTAGAAGTAAAATGAACAAGTTTAAGTTTTAAGTCTTTGTTAGACCAGTTTACACTGACATGTCTATCACTTTCATAATAGCGGTTGTCTTTTACCTGGAATACTTTGACGTAGAAGCCGCCACGCATTTCTTCTGTAACCGGTAAAGTGATGAAATCTTTGTTTTTGTTTGGATCAGTCCAATAAGATTTCAATACTTTATTTCTGTGACATATTTCTATGTATGCTGGGCCTTGTTCATATCCTGTTGCCCAGAAAGCTTTGAATGTATCACCAGGATGCAGTTTTTCAGAAAGTGTTTCAAAGAAAAATGGAAGTTTAACTGACATTTTGTCAGATGTATAGGAAATAGCTACTGTCTCAGATTCGGCTTTAACTACTTTTCCAAATCTGTCTTCACTTTCTGCTTTTATTCTGTATATACCTTCTGGAAGCTTGATTTTCTTTGAATAATCACCGTTTTCGTCTGTGGCAAAACTTCCTTCGAAGACGATTTTGCCTTCTTTCATATTTCTTATGGCGGTAGTATCATCTTTTGCAGAAGAAAAACCATAAGAATAACGTTCAGGATTGTCTGGTTGCGCTAATTCAAAAATTCTGACCTTTCCTTCCGCTTTTATTGGTTCTCCATCATGAGTTGAACTATATATTGTTAATTCAAAGTCTTTATCTGCATCAAATCTATCACTTGTATTGACTGACAGGGCCATGGCTGTATAGCCTAATCTGACAGTTGTTGCACCGCTTCTTGTTTCGCCTGTATTGTCGGTTATATCAGCAGTTACGGAATATTCAAAAACAGGTTCATTTGCAGGGTCTATGGAACGATCAGGTTTGGCTACAAAACTAATTTCAAACTCACCATTTTCATTAGTCTTTAAAGTACCGTGAGTGATTTCCTGAGAGTCTTCATTATAATTTATCCACCAGCACCAATAGGGTAAAGAAACCATTCTTCTGACTCTGAATTTAACTTCAGCGTTATCTATTGCGGCACCAGTATAGGCTAAGGCCTGCCCTTTAAGTTTTACTGTCTGACCAAGTTGGTAGCCTTCTTGGGGGTTATCTATACTTACCTTGAATTTTGGTCTCTTGTATTCTTCAATTTTAATATTTGTGGTACTCCATATGGTTGGACATTTTAAGGTGTAATTGCCTGTTAATCTGTCGGTTGGAGCAATAAAGGTTCCTGTAACAGAACCGAATTCATTTGTCGTTAATTGCATTGATTTTACTGAATTACTATTTGGATCAAGCAATTCAACAGCTATTTTCTTGTTTTTAATAACAGAGTATTCGTTATTTTCCTGGTCATATTTAATTGCTACTGCTTTAAAATAAATTGTCTGACCAGGTCTGTAAATTGATCTATCAGTGAAGAAATAAACTTTTGATGATGAGTATGATTCATTATAATTATTATAATACCAGTTGACATCTGTATACATCATATCATCTTTGTGTTTGCAAAAAAGCATCAGATGCATGGTTCCATAATCAATATCCAGGCAGCCTTGTTTGTTGGTTTTCCCAGAAGCACGATTAATAAGGCTTCTTTTCGAATAATCGTATTCATAGGCTTTAACTTCAGCGTTTTCAATAGGTTTACCACTAATAGAATCTAATACGAAAACCTGATGATTTGATTTCTTTATTAAATTTCTTGTTACAATAGATAAATCACTGATTTGTATTGGAGAAATATGAATAGCATTGTTCTTTTTTGAGAATTCAGAGTTAGCAGAACCTATAAGCCAATAAAAGCCTTTGTCTACCTTGGGTAAATCAATTTCTTTATAATGGAACTGATAATCAGACTGCGGTTCTAGTGCCACATCAAAAGAGTAGGCTGGGGTAGCTGCAACAAAGTTTTCAACATCAGAGTTGTTGTAATTATCTCCTTCAGTTGATCTGTTTTCCAGAATGTCTTTTTCTGTTCTCTTTACAAGTCTGAAATATGCATGATTCAAGTTTTTGTAGCCAATCTTGATTTTGCTTGTATTTGAATTGAGTATTTTTTCTGTCGAGTAGGAAATTCCAGGCTTTTTTAATGATTCAATAAGGTTGTATGCGCTTTTCCCGCCTATACTGTCAGGCCATTTTTCATAGGCTTTTTCAGCATATTCTACTGCTTTTACATAGTCATATTTACTTTCATAATAGTCTGCTACCCAGAACATTGCCATTGCGACATATTGATTGTTTGGGTATTCATTAGCTAGTTGCTTTAAGGCGCTAATATATCTTTCTGTTTTTTCTTCTCCGACAGCGACTTCTTTAGCCCATCTCAATCTGTTTATGTCGTTGAAAATAAGAGCATTTTCATTGTTTGTAGCTTTGTTCAAAGAAAGAAGTCTTTGGAAAAGTTTTAAGGCTTTGTAGTTGCTTGAATCAGAATCAAGGGTTTCGGGCTTCCAATTGATGAATTCATCTATAGAACCCAAAGCCGGAGAATCTGCTTCTATTTCAAAGGCAAACTGAGGTTTAATTGAACTTTGGTCATCATCACAATAAAATTCTAAAGCTTCATGAACAAAGAATTCGAATAGATTGCTTCTAAGATCTATTGGGTAATTTCCATCTTCTAAAAAATTATCAAATTTACTTATGGGAATTTTAGATAATTCTTCTTCGTTTTCTAACACAGAATCATAAAGCTTGCCTATATGAGCAAAAAGACGTGGTAAATCCCATGTCTTGAAATCTTTTAAATCTGCATCCTGAGAGGTTGTTGAGCGTTCATAGAATCGGTATCTGTTTCTTTCGTAATAATGGTAATACCACTTAGCCAATAAAACTTTGAGCATTGGTTGAAGCTGTTTGTCAGACACTTCAACAGCTTTTTCAAATCGTATTATTTTTTCTTCTGGAAGATTGCCTTGTACAATACCTTCCATTATTATTTTATAGCAAACAGCTTTAATTGCCTGAGCGGGTTCATTTTCTTTGATAGCTTTTTCATAAATAGGGTCGATTTCTTTTATAGCTGTTTGAGGTAGACCTTTTTCTTCAGCCTCTTCAACTTTTTTCCACATATCTTCAAAACTTTGACCAAACAAGTTAAATGGAATCATTGCCATAAACAACACCACCAGTAATAGTTTTTTTAAGAAATTCATATGTTTGTCCTTTATAAAAAAAGCTACAAGCCATAAGCTGCGAGCTAGAAAGAATATAGAAGAAGAAAAGTCTTTCTGACTTCTGCCTTCAATCATTAACTTTTATTTTAAAATTTTTATAAATAATAATCAATAGGTTATGTAAGCTTGTGTATAAAGAAAGGGGAGGGTTGGAAGGGTGAGAAGTGGAACGCTGTGCTGTGGGACACTTCGTTGTGGGACGTTTCACTGTGGGAATTGTTGGAAGAGTTGGAAGGGTTAGAAGGGTTAGAAGGGTGAGAAGGGTGAGAAGTGTTGGAAGGGTGAGAAGTGGAACGCTGCGCTGTGGGGAGCAGGTCTCGAAGATGCGCCCCCAGTTTAGCTGGGGGAGCTGGATTTGGCGAAGCCAAAGACTGAGGGGGTCTTCTAAAGCCTCTCCTTGAGGAGGGGTGGCAGCCGAACGGCTGACGGGGTGGTGACCGAGCTAAAGTAACTCTTCTTTAGCGATAGCGTATTATTAATCC
>ONIU01000018.1:15995-55310 GCA_900317935.1 uncultured bacterium | reverse complement strand
GAGCTGTCACGCAGTGACTGAGGGGGTCTTAAAAGTAGTGTTACGCTGCGCTGTGGGACACTTCGTTTTTGAACACTTCTCACTCTTACAACTCTTCTAACCCTTACAACAACTATCACTGGCAGCGTCAGCTACCGTCTCACAAGTTGCGTAAGCAACAGTCCCACAGAGGTCTTTGCCTCGTCTCACATTTCACACATCCCTAGGCTCTTATGCCACTTACCACATATCACTCACCACCTACCACTAAAACCTCATTTCTCAGTTTTCACAAGATTCTCTTCTCTTTATCAATAAACAGCTAATTCAAGCATAAAAAAAAGCTTCCATAAAGGAAGCTTTTTTTATTTGCCATAAATCTTAGATTCAGGACATTGTGCTCTTGTAATATTCTAAGAAGGCATCAGCAGCTGCTTTTTCCAAATCACCCTTGGCTAATTTTTCAGCTACAGAACCAGGACGCCCCTTATCAGTATCAAAAAGTATGCTACCAGAGCCAGCTGTAGCAATATTATTTCTAAGCTGAGAATATTTACCCATTGAAATAATACCAGCTGAATTCTTATTTGGAATTAGAATTTCGTGAACAGGCACTCTTCTCCCGTTTGTGTTAGTGATTAAAGCTTGAGAACAAACTCCGATCAGGTTTTCAGAAAGAACCACATTTACATATTCTCTGTAGCTTTCAGGGAAAGAGAATATCAGTTTTTCCAAAGCACTTGTAAAACCTAGGTTCTGCATACAAAGAACAACCAAATGGCCGCCTGCTACATATTCTATTATATTCTTAAAAGGAATATCCCTCTTTAAGTCACCGATAACCAGAGTATCAACATCCATACGCTTAGCGAAGTTGATTCCCTGCTCTATCATATAGATATCCTTAGAGAACTGACGCTGAGAAATAATGCTTTCCTTTGGCTGATAATAGTATTCTATTGGGTCTTCAATTACTAATATATGACGACGGAACTTGTTGTTCATATATTCAACCAAAGCCGCCATAGAAGTTGATATTCCAGAACGTGCAGGACCAGAAAGAATAAATAGTCCTTTTGCAGCACTCAAAAGATTAGCTGCGCTTTCCGGGAAACCAATATCCTGAATTGATGGAACATTGCTGTTTATTATCTTTATATAAGCTATAGGCTTCTGCTGAGAATGGAATAACGAAAGTCTAAAATTGCACGGAGGCTTTCCAAAATGATTTGATTCATAAACACCTATTTTTTCAAATTTTGCAATTTCATCTTCTGATAAAAGCTCAGATTGCAAATCTTTCATATCCTGTTCTACTAAGGCAGGAAAATCCATTTGCTTCAAAGCATTATTCTTTCGCATAAGAGGTTTAGAACCTATCTTCATATGCAATTCATTACCACCGGACTGAAAAACCATTTCTATTAAGTGTTCTACATTCATGGCTCTACCTCTTACCCTACAGTTATATTTGTTTTATCAATAGCAAATTCCATGGCAGTTTTCTGAGCAATCATACGTTTTCTTAATAAGTTTCTAAGCTGATTATCAAAAGTTCTCATTCCTGTTGACTCATTCTGAGCCTGGATAGTTCGGAACATACTTAAGTTATTGTTTTTAATCAAAGCTTTCATCTGAATAGTATTGATGAAAATATCAAATATTACTTTTCTACCACTATTATCTGCTAATGGAACCAATCTCTGACTGATAATCATTTTCAAATTAGCGGCTATTCTTTGTCTGAAATTATCTCTTTCGTCTGGCCCTCTCATATTAATTAAGCGCTCAATAATCTGCAAACAATCACCGCCATCAGTTGATGCAATTACTGTGCAACCAGATTCACAAAGATTCAATGCCTGATTTAAAGCATCGGAATAAACAATTGAATCGGTGACAACTACATCCGGGTCTACTCTATAAGCTTCACAAAGCCCATTATAAAAATTGGCAATATCAACAGGAATACTGCGCTGTATAAAGGCTGCTCTGTCATCTTCATAAACAAATTCTACGGGGTTTTCAATAGTATAAATGCTTTTTTCAAAATTATGATTCATATAATTAAGAATAGAAGCAATTGTTGTTGATTTACCTTCACAAGATGGGCTACCAACTAATACCAGGCCAGAATGCTGAAAGAGACTCTTTTTCTGCATTTCATTGATGCCTAAATCTTCCAACTCTATAAATTTATTATTTATAACTCTCAAAGATACTGCAAAATGACCTCGTTCAAAAAAAGCAGAAAATCTCAAACGGCCAATTCCTTCAACATTTTCAGCATAAGTAACCTGACGCTGATGCCCAAGTATTTCTCGTGCTTTCGGAGTGCTTGTTGAAAGAATAATCTTCTTAATCTGATCTTCATGAATAATCATATCCAATTTTTCAAGAACACCATTTACCCTGTAATAAACCTGTTGGTTTGGGAATAAATGGATATCAGATACATTTTTTGCTTTTAACAATTCCCAAATTTTAGTTAAATCTGACATTTTCACCTCTTAAGAACTTAGTTAGATACGCTGCAATAGCTCAAGAACATTTTTCAGAACCTGACTATCCGGCGGCAAAGTTTTTCTTAAACCTTCAAGAACCTGTCTAGAACGTTCTGTATCACCTACCGAGTAATAACACAGAGCCAGGTGATAAGAAGAGGACAAATCTCTAGGATTAGCCTTTAACCCAGTATTCAAAGAATCAATCGCTTCCTGATACCTTTTAAGATTAAAATAAGCTAAGCCCAAAGCCCCATAAACCTTAATAATATTCTTTTTATCGTCACTTTGTATAAATTCTTTCAGTTTAACATAACAATCAGCTAAAGACTGCCAATCTTTACGCCTGAAATAAATCTGACCGAGAAGAATTCCTGATTCAATATGAGAAGGCTTTGAAACAAGAATTTTTTCCAGCAGATCACTGGCTTTATTGGCATCGCCAAGGTAATAAGAACAGTTGGCCAGCATAAATCTTGCCTGCAAATCATGAGGTTTTGCTGCAACAACTTTTTCAAAATTCTGAGATGCTCTTGAGTAATCTTTAGCCAAATAAAGCTTTTTACCCTGTTCAAATACTTCTTCTATATTTTCCTTTGGAACTACGGGTTTTGATGCTGTGCCAGATTCAACATTTATTTCGTTTCCTAATGCTTCTGTAAGAACTCTGGAATAACCATCGGTATTTTGAATAAATGTTCCGATACAGCCTGCTATATTAGCCCATGACAGAAGTTCCTGTTCACGTTTCTTTTCATCAAGACCTTCTGCAATAGTATTGAAAACATTTAAATCTCCATTAAGAAGCAAAGCTTCATAATATTCAACAAAAACACTAGCTCTAACCGCACCTAGAAATTTCTTAACCTGATTCAGTTCTTTTACCGCACCTAAATGCCCTAATGATGCTATAAGCCATGGCATTTCTTCTTCCGGTTCTTTCTTTATTCTCTCATAAATCATCGGAATTGCTTCATACAAAGCTCGATCTTCTATATATTTCAGCAATACTTCGATTACTGGCGGGCAATCTTCTGTTTTAAAACGCTTCAGTATTAAATCATTCGGAAAATCCGCCATTTTTATAGCACATTCGACAACTTCGCGACGAACCCACTGGTTTTCATCATCTAATAAAGGTGTTATTTCTGTAACCCCAACATTGCCTTCAAAGGCCATAGTTGCCTTCAAAGCCATTTTCCTAACGCCGAAATTTTCATCGTCCAAAAGGGTGTGGATATACTCTTTTCTATTGTCGCAGTCTATTCTTGCCAGAACATACGCTGCAGACCTTCTAGTAGAAGCGTCGCGACTAACAAGCATTCCCCCAATTTCATCATAAACAGATTTGGGATCTGCTTTTGCTAGAGCAATACACATATTAGCTCTAACTCTATTGTTAGGGTGACCATAAAAACGTTTTAGTTTTCTTTTTATTTCAGAACCAGGTATCTTCAGCATTGAAATGGCTTCGACAGAGTTTGCCTGAATACGAGGGTCAAAAGAGTCTAATCCGCTTTCAAAGGTTTTTAAAAGCTTACCTTCAGCAAATGACGAAAGCGATGAAATAATAATTGCTTTTAGTCTTGAATCTCTTATGACTTCAAACTGCCCTACCAAAGCAGGTATAGCTTCTGGGTCTTTCATTTTAGAAAGAATTTCCAATACGTTAATAACTATCCATTCGTCTGGGTCGTTAAGTAAGCTGCAAAGAGCCTGAACAACATCACGCCCGCCCATTTTATATAAAGCTCTGGCAGCATAATATCTGACCATTCTGTCTTCATCGTGAAGCTGTTCCATTAAAATCTTTGTTGCCATCGGGTCGCCAATTTCACCCAAAACTCTGACTATTTCTTCTTTATAAAGGGAATCAGGGTCCTGAAGACGTTCAATCAGCTTAGCAACAGGAGTGCTACTTTTGAAATAACCTAAGGCAGTTATTGGCTCAAGATAGTCTGGATATTCATTAAAAGCATGCATTAATGTTGGCAAAGATTCATTATCCCCAATTTTGCCTAAACTTATTAATGCTTCAAAACGCAGTTCATCAGAAGCATCCTCATTTATAGTAATTGCTTCCAGCCGATCTGTAATAGGCTTCATCAGACGTCTAGCTGTTTTAATATACTTGTATTGCTCTAAATCTTCTATATGCTTCATTCTACAATTTCTTTCATTATATTAGCTATTAATTTCGGATCAACACGTTCATCTTTTATTATTTCAGACAAAGAATCCTTCAGTGTCTTACATCCATCTTTTCGTGCAAGCATTAGCGCAGATTTAAGCTGATTGGTTTTCTTTTCTCTTATTTGATTTCTCATAGCAGAATTCATAATCATTATTTCATGAGCCATAACTCGTTCTTTTTTATGAAGACTAGGTAAGAGAATCTGAGAAATAATGCCTATCAGAGACATAGAAATCTGCGTTCTTATTTCTTCATGCCTGTGACCAGGGAACATATTTACGATACGGTCTATTGTCTGGACAGCTCCAACTGTATGCAAGGTCGAGAAAACCAAATGTCCGGTTTCTGCTGCTGTCAAAACCATTTCAATAGTATTAACATCACGCATTTCACCAACAAGAATAACATCCGGGTCTTCACGTAAAGCATTCATCAAGGCACTTGAATAGCTGTTTGAAGTAACACCTATTTCACGCTGAGTAAAAATAGATTTCTTTTCTTTATAAACAAATTCAATCGGGTCTTCTATTGTAATTACATGCCTAGCAGATGTTTTATTAATTTCATTAATAATTGCAGCCAAGGTATGAGTTTTGCCGGAGTTAGCAGGCCCAGTAACAAGAAATAATCCTCTTGGCATCTGGGCTATTTCTTTTAAAATCGGCGGAAGGCCTAAGCTTTCAATAGAAGGAACAGACTGAGGAATAAAACGAAAAGCCCCTGACAAACAACCTCTTTGAGTATAAATACAAGCCCTGACTCTCCATCTGCTTTTATACTGAGTCATAAAATTAGCTTCGAAAAGCTGTTTCAAATCTGCCTGATCTTTCAGACTCATTAAGGGAAGAAATAGATTCGGCATTTCCTGAAATGCTAAAGGTTCTTCTGCTAAAGTAATTAAACGACCACCAACTCTTATTATTGGTGGAGAACCTGCTTTCAAATGCAAATCTGAAGCCTGACGTTCTATCGCTGTTTCAAAATATCTGTGAATCTTTAACATTGTCATTTCTCACTCATTACTTTATCCAAGAGCTTACGCAAAGCATTCGGATTAGGAGCAGAAGCAAAAGCCTCTTCCTGAGAAACAATCTTGTCTTTAACCAACTGAGCCAAAGACATTTCCATTGTCATCATACCTGCTTCAGAACCTGTTTCTAGATATGATGGAAGCATGTGTATTTTACCTTCAGCTATAAGACTTCTTATGCCAGAAGTATTTAGCAGTAATTCAAACGCAGCTACACGGCCGCCATTAACCTTTCTTAACAAGGTTTGAGATACAACTCCGCGAAGAACCATAGAAAGCTGCAATAAAATCTGATTATGACGACTTTCTGGGAAAACATTAACAATACGTTCTGCCGTACTTACAGATGAGTTTGTATGAAGAGTTGCTAGAACCAATTTACCTGTTTCCGCAGCATTCAAAGTCAAGGATATAGTTTCTGGATCGCGCATTTCACCTACAACAACAATATCGGGGTCTTGACGCAAAACAGTCAGAAGCCCGTCATAAAAGCTTCTGCAGTCTACACCTATCTGACGCTGGTTAAAAATAGACTGATCGTCTTCGAACTGATATTCTATCGGGTCTTCTAGAGTTACAATATGCCTTTTTGCATTCTTATTAACGTAACTAAGATAACTGGCTAATGTTGAAGTTTTACCAGCCCCTGTCGGCCCAGTAATAAGAATTAACCCATTAGGCTGCTCAATTAATCTTCGTGCAGCCATTGGAAGCCCGATTTCATCAAATTCCATTACTCGGTATGGAATAACTCTGAAAACAGCACCATAGCCGTTTAAATCGGTATAAAGATTAACTCTGAATCGGCAAACCCCTTCTAATGTATAGGCAAAATCAAGCTCGTGATTCTTTTTAAGCTGTTCTTCCTGTTCAGGGTTAAGTAAAGCTTCTAAAATTTTATTAAAATCATTCTTTGTAAATTTATAACCCTCAACAGGAGTAATATGCCCGTCAATTCTAATAGAAGGCGTTTTACCAACTTTCAGATGCAAATCTGAAGCGTTCTCATCAAATGTTAGTTTTAGTAATTTATATAAACTTTTTTCATCTGCCATGTAACTCAGTATAGCATAAATAAGTTTATTTCTATATATAGTTTTTATTGTTTTTAGTATTTAAAAGCTTACGCTTTTTCTGTTTTTGTTATTTTTGGTTTTACGCAAAGCGGGGCAGCATCTTCAAGTAATAACCTCAATGAGGGGCTTTAGGGCACATCCTCTGTTCCTCTGTTGCTCTGTTGCTCTGTTGCTCTGTCGCTCTGTCGCTCTACGCTCTATGCTCTCATATTTCAATTATCCCCTTTTTCACTCTTCAGTTTTCACCTTTCACTCTTCACTTTTCACCTTTCACTCTTCAGTTTTCACCTTTCACTCTTCACTTTTCACCTTTCACTCTTCACTTTTCACCTTTCACTCTTCACTTTTCACCTTTCACTCTTCAGTTTTCACCTTTCACTCTTCAGTTTTCACCTTTCACTCTTCAGTTTTCACCTTTCATTGTCCAGGCAAGCCTTTAAGTGTAGGTAGCTGCCCCTGAGTCAAATTCCAGATGTTGGAATCCCAGTTGAGAGAGAAGTCGTAGCCTTCTCTGAAAGAGTTTGTTCCCGATGTATCATAAACATAAGAATTAGTATATCTATTGAACCAAAGCGGCTGACCAGGTTGTGCAGGGTCATAACTGTCTGAATCTAAACCAGGAGAATAATATTCAACCCAAACAAGATTAAATTCAATATTCATATTGGAAAAAATATTAGATAAACCGCTTGTATTTCCCTTTGTTCGACCAAGAATAAAACCTAAAGAACAAATATCATCCGTTTGTATGCTTATATTACCGGCAGAATAACAATTAAACATTGTTAAATAACTATAAGCATTGTCTTCCGAACTCCCAACAAGCCCTCCTAATCTATAACTTGTTACATCTTCCAATACAGGTGCAATTACAGTACTCTTCGAATAACAATTACTAATAGTATTAGAATCAAAAGTTATACCAACCAAACCACCAAAATCACACCAACCTTGAATTGGAATTCTAGTGTAGCATTTATTTATATTTGTGCCAGCTATTTGTCCTATTAACCCACCACTTCTCCGATCACCTTTAATCAAACCATTATCTGAATAAACACTGCAATTAGAAATAGTTGAATTAGAAACATAACCGGCTAATCCACCGGAACCAAAATCGTGAGCTTCAATCAAAATATTCCCACTAACCGAAACATTTCTTATCGAAGAATCCTTTGCAAATCCAACTAATGCTGCAACAGCTTCCCTAGCAGTTATATTTACATCTTTAATATTCAAATCGTAAATTTCACCACCATCTATTGCCCCGAACAATCCGCCGTTATAACTGTTAGATCCAGATTCTATAATTATATTGGATATAACAAAGCCATTTCCGTTATAATGACCATCAAAAGGATGGTCAAAGCAACCATCCCCCTCATATTTGCCAATAGGAGTCCAAGAATTGGCTATTTTGATATCGCACATCTGCTTAAACCAATGATTGCCTTCTTTATATTCTAATTCGTTCAGTTTTCTTAAATGAGATTCTGTATAAATCAAATATGGTTCTTGTTCTGTTCCGCTTCCTCTTATTTCAATTGGTGGAACAGTTTTAAAATCTAAGCTTTCATCAGGAGCTTTGATAGAAGCATTATCACCATCTAAATAATCAGTCATAGTAATACTAAAATCAGAAAATGCCTCAAGATCTTCATTAAAAGACAATATAGCTGTTCTAGTTGCAAAATCAAAACTTATAGAACAACTATCAGGCAAAGCCATACCATTTAGTCTTATATTATTTTTTACATCTAAAGGAGAAACTATTGTTTTTCCATAATTAATGTTTATCTTTGGTCTGAGAACAAGACGACCGCCCAAACTATTGTCTATGCTTTCTGCATCTATCGTTATTTCTGGAACTAGAGCCAAACTTTCTGTAGTAAAATTCAAACTATCATTTTTATTAATTCCATCTAAATTATCTACTCTGATAGAATATTCTGTATTATATTTTAATTTATCCTTGAAAGTAATAGATAAGATTCTGTTAGCATAATTATAACTGAGTATTTCAGGATTATTACTAATTATTATTTTGTCCTTCTTAGCTGTATTCCATGCAATATCCTTGCTGAATTCTAGTTCAAGCTTAGAGTTTGAAACAGCAAAGTTATTGGTTGTAGATTTAAGACTTACAGTACAAGCTTCAGTGCTAAAAGACAGAGTACAATCATTTAAATAACTTAAGCCGGAAAAAGAAACTTTATAATCAGTATTAAATTTTAATCTGTCACTTAAAATCAAAGTCAAAACTTTGTTGGAATAAGAAAAATCAGCTATCACTGCATCATTATCTATTTGGATTTTGTTTCTATCTTCTAACGACCAGGGAATATCCTTAGTAAATTCTAATTCAATATTTGAACTTACTGCTTGAATGCCATTTACAAGCGACTTGATGTTAACATCTGGATTTACTTCTGTAGTGAAAGTCAAAACCTTGTTTTCTGTAACTTCAAGATCCTTAATACTTATCTGATATTCTGTATTATATTTTAACCTGTCTCTTAAGCTAATAGTAAGAATTTTATTCTCATAAGAATAATCCGCAAATACAGCATTATTATTGATTTGGATTTTATCTTTATAAGAATCTTTCCATTTTATATCTCTAGAGAATTCTAGTTGAATAGCAGATTCCGAAACAGAAAAATTCACCGAATCTGATTTAAGTTCTACTGATGCTAGAACTATAGGTTCAGGTTCTTCTGTTGCTGGTTCTTCCGGAACTGAAGGAACTGGCTCTGGTCCGAAATCTTGTTCAGGTTCCTGTTGTGTTTCTTGCTCATCTTCCTTAAATTCTATATGCAATGGAACAGCAGAATAAAAAGGCAAAAGATTGTTATTCGCGCTGTTTATTTCCACAAGAAAAACATTTGAAAAATCTCTGACCGGAAAATCCTTTATGTTTAAATCAAAAGATAATTCTGGAGCAGCTTGTGATTTATAATTTGTATTTTTAGGTTTAAATTCATAAAAATGTGAATACATTTCACCAAATGCTTCATATTTATTAGTACTTGAACCCGAAGAGCGTTCTGAAATTTTACCATCAACTTTTATACTGACCTGCTTGCTAACCGAGTTTCCATAACGAACTCTAAGTTTAAAATCATCATATTTTACTTTGCTAAGTTCTTCACCACTTAAAATAAGTTTTACTTTTAAATCTTCAGAAAATCTCCTGTTTTTAATTCCTTCTGAATAATCATTATAATAAGTTTGTAATAGTGCAGGAGTCAGACTTGCAGTTACTTCTAACACCATGGATTTATTCTTTATGCTTTTATTAAGATCAGCAAATAATGCAACAAAAACATTATCTTTATATAATTTATACGCAAATTCCTTATTAGAACCAACACTTTTGTTAGATGAATAAACATTTGTGAACAACCATTCTTTTGAATCTATATCTCTGATTCCAATATAATAGTTATCAGCCCCACTTAATCGTTCTTCGTTGAAAAAAGTTAGAATCAGGGGTTTCTGATGCATTTTCACTTCATTATTATCTCTGTCCGCCTTAATAGCATAAATTATTGAACCTATTGAAAAAAGACCGCTTTCATTTTTCATTGATGGATTTTCAACCAATCTTATTGTTACTTTGTTATTGAAAGTATCTGCTTCAGGCGCTTCTATAAACAGTTTTCCAGAAGGAGCAGAAACTTTGCTGACGCTCCCGTTCGGGTTAACTCTTATATCAAGAGTTTTTAATTCATCTGAATTAACATTAAAAATCCCTGCTCCTGAGGTATTTACAACAACCCCACCAGAACTGCTTTTACTGCAGCAACCATTTAAATTAATTAAAAATACTGAAAAAATAATAATACTGATAATTCTTATAAGATTTTTAAATTGCTTTTTCATTTAATCATTCTCCTCTAATCAGTATTAATTATTTATTGATTCTGAAAACCATTCAGTTTTGGGAACTTACCTTCTGTCAGGTTCGACCAGGTGTTAGAATCCCAATTCAACTGGCTTTTGTAGCCATTACCTGCATAATTTGTTCCTGATTCGCTGTATTCGTAATGATTTTGGTTATCGTTAAACGAAGAATAATTCCACCAAAGAGGAATATTTTGATTATTAGGATTATACGAACCAGATTCAGAAGAATAATAAGTGTAGTTATCAGGATTCTCAATAGTAATATTAGATGTTGAAAAAGTGTTATTTATAATAGTTGAACTATTATAAGTTTTATAATTACCTGCTATAACTCCTATAGCATAAGCACAATCTCCATTTATGCTAATGCTCCCCGAAGCATAGCAATTGTCTGTACTACTAGAATATATGTAACCTAATAAACCACCAATATTTTGAATCTGTAAATCATTTTCAACATTATTGGTAATATTTGACCTAGAATAACAATTAGCTACCGTTGAGCCTGTCAAATACCCTATCAATCCACCAACACCGGAATTACCAATAATTTTTATACTTGAAAAAGAATTAGTTATAGTTGAATTTTCTTCGACATATCCAACTAATCCTCCCACATATTGGGAACCTTTTACCAGACCATTAATCGAACTGACACAGCAGTGTTCTATTATTGAGTATCCAATGGTTCCAGCGAAACCACCAACCCCTGAATCTCCAAAAACACTGATATCTGCAAAAGAATTTGTAATTGTTGTGTTTTCATCGACATAACCAACAAATCCTCCTGCATTATAATCACTTTTTACACGACCATTTGCAGAACTAATACTGCAACCATCTATATTTGAGCCAAATACACATCCTACTAATCCTCCAGATGTTTCACCGTAATTAATACTAATGTTTCCACTAACATTAACATTTTTTAATTCACTATTGGAAACTACACCAATAACAGATCCAACATAATATGCATAAAAATTCTCATCAGCAAAAATGCTAAAATCTCGAATATTTAGATTTTCTATTTTACTGTTCTTAATAGAACCCAAAAGACCGATACCGCTATAAGCATTCACGTCATCAAATTTAGGAATACTAATATCTATTCCAGAAATACAAAAACCACCACCATTATAAGTTCCAATAAAAGGTTCTCCTTGTGCATCATAAGATAAATCTTCGTAACACAAGCCTATTGGAATCCAAGGCTTTCTTAGAACAATATCATTCATCTGCTTAAAGAAATAACCACCTTGTTTATAGTTAACAGTCTCAGTTTCATTCAGCTTTCTTAAGTGAGCTTCTGTATATATACGAAATGGGTCTTTTTCTGTCCCGCTTCCTAAAATTTCATCGGAAGGTATTGTTTCAAATACGAAATCAGAAGCTGCTGAAACAATAATAGAACCATCCGCCTCTTTGAATTCACTTATATTAAGTTTATAAACAGTAAGCTTTTCCAAATCTTCAGTAAAAGTAATAACAGCTTTTCTATTATTTTCCAAAAATTCTGCGTTACAACTTTGAGGCAAAAGATTATCGTTAATTTTTATTTTGCTTAGAGCCAATTCTTTATTAGTTATTGTCATTCCAAAATCAAAAACTATAATCGGCTTTAATTTATAAAAATCAGGTAAATCAGCAGGATGATTAGATTCATCACCAATAATAACAGGTGTTAGAATAGATTCTTCAGTAGCAAATTCAAGACTATCATTATCTTCAACAGCATCTATGCCCGTAATTTTAATATTGTAACGAGCATTATAAAGAAGATTATTTTTAAGGAATATTTTTAAAATCTTATTATTGTAAGAGAAATTGCTTATTTCAGCATTATTATCTATGGTAATATTCTTGCTGTAATTCTGATTCCAAAGAATATCCTTGCTGAACTCCAATTCAACAGCACCACTAGCAATAGATAAACCTGTTGTTGGTGATTTCAAAGAAACTCTTGCCTTTCTCTCAGTTTTAAAAGTAAAGTTGTTATCTTTCACATACTTAAGGCCTTTAAGACTAATTTTGTAATCACTATCATACTTTAATTTACTATTTAAGCTCAGCTTAAGAACCTTATTCGAGTATTCACAACTGGATACAAAAGCTCCGTTATCTATAGAAATCTTATCTTTATCAGATACAGACCAGGGAATATCCTTATCAAATTCTATTTCAATCTTATCTCCAGATACCTTAAAATCATCTGCTGAAGATTTTAAAGAAGCATTTGCAGGTATTATAGTCTGAGGTTCCTCATCAGGTTGATTTTCGTCAGTGGGTTGTGTTTTGTCGCCTGGTTGAGTTTCATCGCTCGGTTGTGTTTCGTCATTGGGTTTTGAATCACCTTCAGAATCAGGTTTCTTTTCTTCAATATCAAAATGAACAGGATAAAAATAACAGAATGGCAAAACATTATCATTGGCATTGCTGATTTCTATAACAAAATCAGAAGAAAAACCAGATACTTGAGTTCCCTTTAAATTCAAATCAAAAGAAAACTGAGGAACAGACTGTGACTTAAAATTTGTGCTCAAAGGGCTGAATTTATAATAATAAGCATAGTTTTCGCCTGCAAGTTCATATTTATTAATGGAATCGCAAACAGGATATTTAGCTGTTTTGCCATCTATACCTATTCCAGAAATATTGTTCTTATCTTTACGACCAAAACCGATTCTGACAACTATGTCATCAGATTTCAGTCTTCCAAGATTGTCTCCATTAAGTCCAATGCTGATTTTAATATCTTCAGTATATTTATCTTTATATGAATGTATTAAAGGGAATGTAGTAGTTGCATTAATACCTAGAACCCTGCCCAAATCCTTTGCAGAATTGTTTAAATCAGCAAATAAAGCCACATAGACATTTTCTTTGTATAAATCAAATTCAAATGGCCCTTTTGGCCCAACAGAAGCTCTAGAAGATGAATTTGCGGCATAAAGACTGGCAAATTGCCATTTTCCGCCGTCTATTTCCTTTATGCCAATATAATAGCTTTCCGCCTTAGAAAACTTATCTTCATTAGAAAAAACTAGTCGAAAAGGTTTTGTTGTTAGCTTTATAGGTAAGTCGTTTTTAATCGGATTAATAGTATATATTACAGAACCAGGAGTTAATAATGAGTTTTCGCTTCCTGTAGAGAGTCTTTCTGATATTTTTATAACAACGTCTGTATTAAGGGTATTTTCTTCTGGAACATCTAAATTCATCAAACCTGCAATACCATTAAATAAAGAATTTGCTTTCCCATTAGAATTAATATTTATGGTTGAATTTTTCGAGTCATTAGAAAGTATATCCTGCAAAGGGTTTGCACCAGTAATCGCAGAAACTGATCCTCCGCCAGAACCACCACCTCCGCAACCAGTTAGCAGAGTTGTAAAAAAATACAAAAAAATAAAAATAATAAACCCACATAATAATCTTTTCATTATTTAACACTCTGGAATCTAATTGAAATATATATAAAATCTAATACCTTAGCCATTCTATGTCAATATTTTATATGCTATCCGATTGTCTTCTTTTTAATAAATATTAACAAATCAAATTCTTTATATTTTCATAAATCTTTGTTATTATAACTCTGCATAGCAAAGACGTTATTATTTAAAGAAGGTTCAAATGGAAGACAAAACTAAAGTCATAAACAATTTAAAACCATTATTAGCAAAACTTATTCATAACTTTCTAGCAGGTGATTATAACCAAAGACGTGAATCTGCTATAGCTCTTTCTAAGTTTAAAGGCGAAAAAGCGACAGATTTCCTTTTAGAAACCTATGAAAGCGACAATATCCAAGACTTCATGGCTCTAGCTCTTGGAAACATAGACTCTAGCAAATCTGTCAAACTTCTTATAAATGCTTTAAAAGATACAAACCAGGAAGTTCGTTTTAATGCAGCCCGTGCACTAGGTATGATGGAAAATCCGGAAGCTTTCGATATTTTGATGGATGCATTGAATAATTATATGGAATCCGGCCTGGAATCTATAGATCAAACACCTTTAGAAGAATCACAGATTTTCTTTGAAGAAGACTCAATCATAGGTGCAATCATTGCATTGGGCAAAATAAAGAATTGGGTTTCAATATCCTTATTAAAAAAATTATACCAACAGGAAAAGAATGCTAGAATTAGAGCTTCAGTAATAATGGCTTTAGGTATGATGAACAGTGACAAACTGATGCCTGTCTTCCAAAGTGCTCTCCGAGACGAAGATCCTCGTGTAAGAGCTAATGCAATTGAAGCTATTGAAGGAATTAAATCCGGTTCAATAGTTGGAATCATTCAGCCATATCTAGAAGACCCCAATAACCGTGTCAGAGCTAATGTAGCAAAAGCTATCTGGAAATACGGTGATTATTATGCAATAGAAACACTTTCGGATATGCTTGATTCAAAAGATAAGTGGTATCGTGCTTCTGCAGCCTATGCAATGGGTGAAATCAATGACCCGAAATTTATTAAAAATCTTACAAAAGCACTAAAAGATGAAGATTCAGACGTTAGAAGAAATGCAGCTAATGCTATTAGAAAAATAGAACTTTCAGACGCGGTTCCTAATCTAATTCCAATGCTTAACGATCCAAACTTCGACGTAAGAGTTGAATCCATTCAAGCTATAACAAGATGTGCTCCAAACCAAGCTTTTGAATTATTATCAAAACATCTGCCTACCGAAGAAAATCATATTGTTCAAGCAACTTGTATCTCTTGCTTAGGACAATTAGGGAAGGAAGAAGCTATTTCAATTATTACCAACTATCTTGGCAGTGACGACCCTCGTGTCATTTCAAATACCATAGATGCTCTCGTTAAACTTAGCAAGAAACCGGAACAGTCTCTTATCGGCCGTCTTAAGTATTTATTAAGTCACGAAGATAACAGAGTAAAAAGTACCGCTATCAGAACTCTTTGGATATGGGGCGAATATTCTGTATTAGATAATTTACGTGGTTTCTTCAAGAGCCAGGACAAAAGATTAGTTCAATCTGCAACCTTTGTTTTAGGTGAAATAGGCAAAGAAATTTCCTCAGACCAGGAATTAACTAATGATATTAACAATATTATCGCAGAATTAATAGATCATCCTGATCTTATCAATAAACTCAATGCAGAAGAACAAGTTTCAATTTCAGAGCAGCCCCAAGAACCTGCTCCACAGGCCACTATTAAAGTTCCTGAAATAAAACCCGCTGTTGAAGAACAAAAACCCGCTGCAAGAGAAGACAATAAAGACTTTAATCTTCCAGAAGGTTCAATGCATCAACCACAGGAAGAACAACCCAATAACGTCATTATCAGTAATGAAATTCTTCCAGATAACAGTTATGCCGAAGAACTTACAAAAGCAGCTGATTTAATTGCTTCAAAAGATTATGATGAAGCAGAAGAAATCTTCAATAACATTCATAAGCTGGCACCGAAACATGTAAAAGCACTTCTAGCCCATGCCAATTTGTGCTATATGCTAAAACGGAATAATGAAGCAGCAAGACTATATAAAGACGCTCTGGAAATAAATCCGAATATAGTTAAGGCTTTATTTAATTTAGGAACTATTTATTTTATTGCTAGAAAATATGAGGCATCTCTACAATATCTGGTAAAAGCTCTCAGCATATATCCAAAAATACTAGGAGCTTATTTGCTTCTTGCTCAAATATATCAAATTGCAGGGAAATACAACGACAGCGTAAAACTACTTACTAGAGCTGTTGAACTTTCTCCACGTAATCCTGTCATTTATCAAAAACTCGCCACACTACATATGCAACTGCGCCAGTTTGATGAAGCAGCTATAGTTCTTGAAAAAGCTATAGAAATATCGCCAGCCAGCACAGAAGCATCTGTCTTACTAGCTTACTGCTATAATTATATTGGTCAGCCACAAAGAGCTTTCGATGCCTTAGACATGACATTGAAATCTTGTTCTCAGGCTCCAAATCAGGAAAATGCAATAAGACAAATGTTGAAAGGCTATGTATTTACCCAAACAGCTTTAAACGATTATAATCCTAATAATTAAAAGCTGTTTTAGAGTAAAGATAAATGCCTAGACTGATTAAAGTATCTAAAATACTCCTTGATGACCCAGTATCATCACTACCAGGAGTCGGGCCAAAAAAATCGGAAGCATTAAATAAGGCCGGTTGTTTAACTGTATTTGATATACTTCGCTTTTATCCGACAAAATATCAGGACCGACGCAAAACTACACCTGTTTCCAATGTTGAAAATGGCAAAATGTATCTTTTACGAGTTAAATTGGAATCAATAAAGTCTTACTTTGCTCGTCGAGGTCTAACTGTAATTAATGCTGTCTTTTCCGACAATTCAGGGAAAATTACAGCCAAATGGTTTAATAAAACCTATCTTACTAAGCAACTTTTACCAAATTCTGAGTATTGGGTATTTGGAACCATTACAAAATCAGCAAACCAATTGATTATATCCAATCCAGAAGTAGAAAAAATTGAAGAAAACAACGGAAAAAGAGCCGATGTGCTCACACCTATCTATCCTACAAATGCCAGACTCTCAGAAGCTAATATATCCCCACTTTCTTTACGAAAACTAATATCTTTAATACTTGATTCTATTGATTGGGAAAATTCACTGCCAGAATCTCTCAGAGATTCTGCTTTCCAAAAGATTCTTCAAGCTCTCGAAGAAATCCATAGACCGAAATCAGACGAAAGCCTTCATAAAGCCAAATATACGCTAGCTTTTTTTGATCAGGTATTATTTCAAATTGGAGTTCTAAAAAGAAGGGAACTTCTAACCGGTTATCTTTCTTTACCCGATTCTACAACACCTCCAAGATTCGAATGTCCATACCCGCTTCCTTTTAAGCTAACTAACGGACAACTGGATGCATTAAGCGAGATAATTGCAGATTTAAGAAATAATCTTTTGCCAGATAATTCAGAGATAGAAACTCCGAAACCACCAATGAACCGTCTTCTTCAAGGAGATGTAGGTTCAGGAAAAACCTTAGTTGCTTTTTTGGCAATGCTTCATTTTTCTCTAGAACTAGCACCTGGTTTTCAGTGTGCTTTTATGGCTCCGACAGAAATTTTAGCTCGTCAACATCTGGCTAATTTTAAAAAATTCTTCCCTCAATTTGCAGATAAGGCAGTTATTGTTACAGGAAGCCAAAAAACGGCAGAAAAAAGACTTGTTAATGACTTGATAGCAACGGGTTCTGCATTATTTGTATTCGGAACCCATGCTTTATTTCAAGAAAAAATAGTTTTTAGAGAACTAGGCTTCTGTATTATTGATGAACAGCAGCGTTTTGGAGTTAATCACAGAAGACTTCTGTTTAACAAAGGAACAAACCCCAATCAACTTCTTCTTTCGGCAACACCTATTCCAAGAACCCTTTCTCTAACAATATTTGGAGATATGGATACCAGCATTATAAATGAAATGCCTCCAGGCCGAAGTCCTGTAATAACTACCATAGAAAAGAGCTTTAAATCTGCTTTACCAGCTATAAAAACAGAATTAGATGCTGGTCATCAAGTTTATATTGTTTGCCCCTTAATAGAACTTTCAGATGAAAGAGATTGGATATCTGTAGAAGAAGCCGCAGAAAATGTAGAAGAAATGCTTCCGAACGTATCTTATGCAACTCTCACCGGAGCCCAAAACTGGGATGAAAAAGAACTAGTAATGCAGAGTTTCAAAGATCGCCAACTGCAAATTCTAATTGCTACAACTGTTGTCGAAGTAGGAGTAGATAATCCAAACGCAACTTTAATGATTATAGAAAACGCAAACTGCTTTGGTCTTTCCCAGTTACATCAATTGAGGGGTCGTGTTGGAAGAGGCAGTGCAAAATCAAAATGTATTCTTATTTCTCACGACGATAAAAGCAACGAACGTCTTGAAGTATTAGCCTCTACAAACGATGGATTTGAACTTTCTATGGAAGATTTAAAATTAAGAGGCCCTGGTGATTTGGTAGGAACAAGACAAAGCGGCTTGGGTCACCCTTGTTTCTCCCACAGAATACCTCAAAAATTAATCGAAAATGCTCGAAAACGTGCTTTTGAAATACTTACAATTGAACATAAAGAAATTAAAGAATGGTTTAATATACAAATGATTCGTTCCTTCGGAGAATCCTATAAAACATTTATGGAAGGTGGCTGATTATGCGAGTAATAACTGGCAGTGCTAAAGGAAGAATTCTTAAAATGCCTGGTGGAGGACAAACCCGACCAGCAATGGATAAAGTAAAGGGTTCAACCTTTAATATAATAGCTTCTTTGGTTGACGGTGCAAGATTTTTAGATTTATTTGCAGGTTCCGGTAATCTTGGCATAGAAGGCTTAAGCCGCGGCGGAAGTTACGGCGCCTTTGTAGATATGTCTAAAGAATGTGCAAGAACAATAAAAGAAAATCTTCAGTTATGCAAATTAGAAGATAAAGGTGAAGTTTTCTGTATGGACTGTTTGAAGTTTTTACAAACATCAAACTTAGAACCTTTTGATATAGTTTTTATTGATCCACCATATTTAAAAGGTTTTTTAGACCCTATCCTCAAATATATTCCTCAATGCAGTCTCTTCACTCCAGACACTCTCTTTATCATTGAACGTCAAAAAAAAGATATTATAGGAGTTGAAAATAATCCAGATTACAAACTCCTGAATGAAAGAAACTATGGAGCAACAGTTTTAACATTTTTCAGACTAAGAGATAAAAATGAAGAATAATTAAAGCAATAAAAAGCACCTTTTTGAAAAAGGTGCTTTTTTATTATACTAAAAAAATAAGTATAAAAAAATGCCGCTCATACGAGCGGCATTTTTAACTTTATAAGTTTTTGGGGTTACTTGCCATTTACTGCACGAAGAGTTTCGTATTCTTTGAAAGCTTCCTGATATTCTTTCAGAGCTCTGTTAACTTCGTTAGTATCTGCTCCACCACTATTAGTTACAAGATTAGTATATTTCTGGTAAGCAGCAATGTAACGATTGTGAGCTTCTTCAAGATTTGCACTCTTAGAAGTTTCTGCTTTGCCAGATTCTTCAACCTGAACAGCAGCACTAACTTCTGGAACCTTAGCTGGACTTGCAGCTACAGGAACTTCGTCAGATACTTTTACAGAATCACCACTAACTTTTATGATTTCAGTTCCAACATTTCCAACAGGTAGAACTTCACTTGCTGGGAATACGCTAGACATTTCATAATCGCCAGGAGTTACAGTGATTGTTTCTGATTCTGGAAGAACAGCGCTCTTAGCATCTTTGCCCTTCTTTTCTTTGTATTTCTTGTAGATGAAATAACCAGCAACACAAGCACCAACTATAAGCAATGCAGGTATAAAGAGAGGGCTTGTAAAAATACCAGCAATGAAACCGCCAACAGCGCTAACAGCAGCACCAATTGCACCTGCGAAAGCAGATACAGCGCCAATTACTCCGCCGCCTATTGCAGCAACGCCACCAACGATAGCAGCACCAATACCACCAATTCCACCAGCACCTGCGATAGCACCACCAATAGCAGGAGCAGCAAGTGCAATACCAGCACCAGCAGCAACGCCTACAGCACCACCGATTAAAGCACTCTTCTTGTCAATTTTACCGAATGCTGGAGCAGGCTGGAAAACAGTGTAGTCTACCAGCATGAGAAGAGAAAGAACCATGCAAAGTAAAACTTTAGCCCTTTTCATTTTGATACCCCCAAGTATGAAACTTATTTAAACTTATGATTTGGGTTCTGGGTGTGTACCCTTACCTTTGTCTTTATTTTACTTATGAAAACCTAAAGCGTCAAGAGGTCTTTTAATATTTTTTTACTTTTTTATTTTCACAAATATTATTTTTACTTTCTAATCCTTTATGAGCTCGCCAAACAGAGTATTTCTTTTTTTTATTTTATTATTATTAACAGCAATAGAAATTGCTTTTTTACTTCCTAAAAATACCATTGTTTTCTTAGCTCTTGTTAAACCAGTATAGATTAAATTCCGCTGAAGCATCATATAATGCTGTGTATGCGCAATCATAACCACTGCCGGATATTCACTTCCTTGAGATTTGTGAATTGTAATCGCATAAGCGTGAGCAAGATCTACAAAATCAGCCGTTTGAAAAACAACAGTACATTGTGGAAAATCTATTGTGATTTCCTGTTCTTCAGTAGAAACACTTGTTATTGTACCTATATCACCATTGAAAACATCAAGATCATAATTGTTTCTAAGCTGAATAACTTTATCGCCTTCTCTCAAAATTCGATTAGCATGATTAATTTCGTTTTTATTTGGAGCTGGCGGATTCAATATTTCCTGCAAAATACCGTTCAATGCTATCGCACCTAAAGGGCCTCTATTCATCGGTGTAAGAACCTGAATATCAGTTATAGGATAATATCCGAATTTTTTTGGCAAGCTTTTAGCGACAACATTCTTTAATAAAGAGATTACTTTGTCAACTTGCTCAGCCTGCAAGAAATAGCAATCTGTTTGAGTTTGTCCATCTGGAACAGTTAAATCAGGCATTTCACCTTTGTTAATTAGATGAGCATTTTTTATTATCTTTGATGACTCAGCCTGTCTGAAAATCGTATTTAATGTTACCGTCGGAACAATTCCCGAACGAATTAATTCGTTAAGAACCAGTCCTGCTCCAACAGAAGGCAACTGATCGACATCTCCTACCATAACAAGAGAAGCTCCGGCAGGAACAGCCTGTATCAGAGAATAAAACAGATTCATATCTACCATCGAAGCTTCGTCAATAATAAGAACATCACAATCCAAAGTGTTTGCTGAATTATGCTTAAAACCGTGAGTCTGGTGGTCATATTCCAACAGTCTGTGAATAGTTGAAGCGTTAAAACCGGAAACTTCTGCTAGTCTCTTTGCTGCTCTGCCTGTAGGGCTTGCTAAGAGAACCCGGTGCCCCATATATTTATGCGCCATAACTACAGCTTTTAGAGTAGTTGTTTTTCCTGTTCCAGGGCCGCCAGTTATAATCAGAAAACCATTGGTAAGCGAGGTTTCTACTGCATACTGCTGAATATCACTTAAATTAAGACCATGCGCAACTATAGCTTTGTCTAAAACAGATATAAGCTGTTCCCTTGGAACATTTCTTTTTGATAAAGCAAGCTTTTTAACATAAACAGCACTTTTTGATTCAGAATAAAAATTATTAGGCAGATAATACAATTTTGAACCATCATACTCTCTAACAATTACTTTTTTCTGAGAAGCAAGGTTTTCCAAAGCATTTGTTATAATTGAAGCATCATCTATCTCAAGCGTTTCTTCTGCTAGTTTGAGAAGTTCTTCAAAAGTCAGAAACAAATGACCTTCCTTGCAGACGGAGTTCAAAACAAAAAAGATTCCCGAAGCAACTCTTCTAGAATCGTTACCTCTGATACCAAATTCTGCTGCTATATCATCTGCTTTTTTAAAGCCTATACCTGGAATTTCTTCAGCTAAGATATAAGGGTTTTCTGAAACCTTTTTAACAGCTTCTTTATCATATCTTTTGAATATTCTTGCAGCATAAGCAGTTGAAATACCATGTCCCTGCAAAAAGACCATAATATCTTGAACAGCCCTATGAACAAAGAACCCCTGAGATATCTTATCTGCTTTGCCAGGACCTATACCAACGCACTCAGCTAATTTTTCAGGATGATTTTCTATAATATCTAAGGTGTCTATTCCGAAAGTATTGACCAATCTCTTTGCTGTAACCGGACCAATTCCTTTTATCAGACCAGATCCGAGAAATTTTTCTATTCCCTTAAGTGTAGCAGGCTTTAAAACAGCATATTTTGAAGTCTGGAACTGCATTCCAAAAGTCGGATGGCAAGCCCATGTTCCATAAGCCTTAATTTCTTCACCCGGTTGAATCATACAGAAATTGCCCACCAGAGTGACTCCATTAGGATAGTCACGCCCGGAGGCTTTCAAAACATGATAACCATTTTGTTCATTTGCAAAGGTTATTCGCTCTATTGTAACAACAATGCTTTCTGTATCCACAAAAAAAGATATTAACACATAAATCTCTTCATTCCAATATCATTGACTTTTATACCGATAAAATGATAACTTTCAGCCCATGAAAAAAAATATTTCATTATCTATTGCAATACTTATTGCCTTTTATCTGGTATTTGTTCAAAACGACCCATGGCGTCACATCTCACCAGACAAGGTCTATACAGCTATTGTTTCAACAGATGGAAGTATTATTCCCGGCCATTCACAGGATTTTCTAGTAAATCTGTTTAAAAATATCGATAACCAAAAAGCCTTCTCTGGGCATATAAAAGCTGGAATTAAGCTAAGAATGCCGTTAACCGACGGCACTACAAAGGAAGATGTTATTCCTTTAAGTTTTATAATGCCAGGGAAATTTATATGTAGCTACCTTTTCCCTGAAAACCTGGAAGAAACCAATGTTGAGATGATTGTTTTCCCAGACCGAAGAACAGATAAACCCATATTAACCTGCAAAATACCTGTTAAAAACGAAAAAGCAGTTGTAATCAAAGAGCCCGACAAACAGATTTTTACCGGAGACAATATACATTTTGATCTGGCTTCAGTTGAAAAGGCTACAAGTTTTCCTTTGTTTAAAACACCTATAAGAGTAAAACTCATTGCTCCTTCAGGATTTACAACTTTAAATCGTATAGTGACAACAGATACAGATGGCCTAGCCTCATTTGAAACCAATATACATCCCGCATCACCTGAAGGAACCTATACTTTTGTCTTTCAATCAGATAATTTTGAACAAAAAGTATCTATAAATATAAAAGATAAATCAGAAAAACTAAGTGCAAATCACATTTCCACAGTATATGAACTGATTGATAATCCAAATGAAAACTCAGGTTTTATCTTCAATTTAAACTGCGAACCTCAAGGTTCCTTAATGGCATACGGCTGTTCAGAATCAGAGCATCGCCAAATCGAAATATGGCAGAACGGTAAATTGCAGTATTATTCCAACCTCAAGTTAGAAGGCGGGACAATTTCACTTCTACTTCAAAAGCCTCTATTAGCTGGATGTCCAGTCTTATTTAAAGTTTGGCAAATAAATAAAGATAAAATAACATCTCACGAAAAAATAAGATATCTACCACCTCATCAGCAAAATAGAGCTAGCATATTCCTTAAAGATGTTAACTCTGATTTTCAAAACACAGAAAAAGATAGACTCTCTATATTCCTATCTAGAAAAGGCTTTATGGCAGGTCCACCAAACATGAGCATAGAAAACCTGACTAAGGTTTCTTCTCCTGATTTAAAAGCTGTTTATCCAATTTCAAACAATGAAATTCCACTTAGTTATTATGAAAACATGCTTATAACCGATAAAGATTCCGATAATAATGAATCTGAGCCAAAGTTCTTTCTGGTAGAACATGAATTTGCCCTGAACGAAGTAAATAAGTGTACTCTTTTCCTTGATGCATCTCCTTTTCTATCACATTATTTAAAATATGTAATTGGGAAGAAGCATTGCCTGGAAAACCTGCTGCAAGAATCAATATGTAGAGCTGACCGATTTCAATACCTGGATTTGCAAGAACAGAAAAATGAAATACAATACATGGAAGGTCTTTTAATTCCTATTTCTGAAATATACAGCTATTTAAATAAATTTCCTCAAAAGAAACAAGCATATTCTTCTCAAATCTTAAGCTGCATAAGTAAATTAAAAAATTATATTTTTATTCCAGCAGAATTTACATTTGATATTTCTAACGAGAAAGAAAACCAACTAAATAATCTACCTATGCTTGAAATAAAACCTGTATCAAGAAGTCTTCAAAGTATCATGGGACTTTTTAAGCCTAGTGGCAAAATACTCTTAAAAAAAGAAGACAATACATCTGAATTAGAATTAGACAAACAAGAGATAACTATATTTTCAAAAGACTCTACTTCTTTCACGAATTTGCGTTCAACACCTCTTATAATTGAAACTGATTAGTTGGCTTAATGCTTTCGTATTTTTTTCTAGCTTTGTGTACGGTTGAAATTACTCTAAATTCAGTGTATAATCATAGTATGAGTCGTATTACACTACGCAAAATTTTCTTATTATTTTTGGCTATTATAACAATAGCCAATCCTTTATTTGCTTGTGATGATACTCTAATAATGCTTCTAACAGCTAAAAACCCAAATAGTGAGTTCTCAAAATCAATAAGAACATTTATGAACTCTCTTACTGTCTTAGGTACTGCTCTAAAATATACTCAAAAAGACTCTTATGGTCCAGAAATTGAAGGAATGCTTTCAGCCTGGATGGAGTTCTCAAAAAAATACATGACCAATCCTCCTGAAGAAGCAAAAAACGACCGCCAATGGGTTAGCAAAATGAATAATACCGCTAAGAAAATTGGTGAAATAAGAAAACTAGTTAATGATAAACAATTCTTAAATGCACATAATAACGTATTGGAACTTAGCAATGATGTAGGCTTATTTTTTGAAGCCGTCGGCATTACAGACGAAAAGCAAGTATTTATTACCGCTTCATCAGATTTAAACGATTTACAGTGCCTCGTTAACAATAAACTTTTTCCAGAATCAAAAGAAAAACTAATTAAAATTCAAAAAGATTTGGAAGACTTAAAAAAATACATTTCTGAAGACGACAGGTCTTCTGCCTCAAATACAGCGATGTTAATAGAATCAGTTAATCAGTCTATAAATGGTAATGACCCCTTAGAAAAAATAGATCAGAATATTTCAAACCTAAGAACAAGCTTTGAAGAACTGCGTTCTAGAATCCTTATGAACGAATGGTTTTCTGATGATAATCCAAAGGAAGGAATATAATCATGCTTAAAGTCTCAGTAATAAAAAGTAAAACAAAATGTGCCAGCTGTGCTGATACCGAAAAAATATGCAAAGAAATTGCTGCAAAATATCCTAACGATATTGAAATAAAAATACTAATAGACGGAGAGCCTGAAACAGCTGATTTTGGATTATATTCAACCCCTGTTGTTGCTCTAGGTTATAAGATTTATTCTATGGGCAAACCAGTAATAAAGGAAAAAGTTGAAACCTGGGTAAAAAAAGAACTTGCCCTACTTCAAAATAGTTAAACTTGATTCAGATTCCTAGATTCTTTTCGCACTTAAATAAAAGATTATTTCTTTAAGGTTATCATACTTATGGTAGAAACATTTAACGCCATAATAAACTGGTTTCAGAGTTTTTTAACGACATGTCACATTGGCTGGATGTGGCCAGGTTTTGCTGAAGCTGGAAAATTCATAGGTGAACATCTGCTTTCCGGAATGATTCCAGCTTTCTTTATTGCTGGTGCTATAGCAATTTTCATAGACAAAGAAAGAATTACAAAATATATGGGAGCCAAAGCCAATCCTTTGGTCTCTTATCCTGTAGCAGCCATTTCTGGAGGAATATTAACAGTTTGCTCCTGCGGAGTAATACCTATTTTTACCAGTATAATGCAACAGGGTGCAGGTGTAGGCCCAGCCTTTACATTTTTAATGTCTGCTCCTGCAGTTAATTTAATAGCATTATCATATACTGGCACGCTACTAGGCAAAGAGTTTCTTATTGGAAGAACCCTGGCAGTCTTTTTTAGCGCTATAGGAATAGGCGCATGCATGCGTTTCTGTTATCCAGATAAAATATATGAACCTATTCAATCCAAATATGTAATTGTAGAAGAAGAACCTAACTATACAGATTCTCAACTTGCATTTTTCTTCATAATTCTGATTTCGGTAATGCTTACTACCACAGGTATCCTTGATAAATACACTGTTAGCGTCACTTCTTTAATAGGAATTACATCTAGTTTTTACAGTAGATTAGCTTCTGTAGCCATAGAAATAATAATACTGGCCTTATGGGCTTGGAAAATATTCGATAAATATGAAATAAAGCTCTGGTTAAAAAAATCATATCAATTATTCATAATGATATTTCCAAAAGTACTAGCAGGCATTTTTGTCTGTGGAATTATAGGAAATATATTTATGAAAGATTTATATAAATTTTTGTCTTTCTTTGAACAGAATACTTTGTCAGCAAACATTGTTTCGTCGGTTATGGGTGCCTTAATGTATTTTGGAACAATTGTAGGCGTTACAATAGTATCTACATTAAAAAACTTTGGAATGCATGCAGGACCATCTTTGGCACTGCTTTTGTCTGGACCAGCAGTCAGCTTACCCAGTATTCTCGCTTTAATACCAATCGTAGGCAAGAAAAAAGCATTCACTTTTCTCTCTTTTGTTATGATTTTTAGCGCATTATGCGGTATTATATTTGGGCAATTTTGTAATTAAATAACAAATTTTTTACATCAAGAAAGGATAGATAAACTATGAAAGACTCAAAAGAAGAATTAGCAAACATCCAGGAGCTTTTTAATCAAGGAAAGTATACAGAAGTTCAGCCTCTTTTAAAAGATTATCTATCCAAGCATGCTGATAGCCAGCTTGCATATAAGCTTTACGGAAATGTTTTAGCATATAATGGTTATCTAAACAAAGCCAGAGTTGTTTGGAGATACGCATTAAAAAAATACCCTGAAAATACAGATATTCTTTATAATTTGGCTCTATCAGGAGTTGTTTCAGGGAAAAAGAGCAAGATTTACCTTAAAAAATTATTAGATATAACTCCTGAAGATACAGATGCTATATCTATGCTCGCCCAAATTGCTAAAGATGAAGGCAATTATAAACTAGCAATAAAGTATTGGAAACAATGCTTGGAAATTCAGCCTGATAAGGTTGAAATAATGAATAATATTGGTGTCTCTTACGCAATTCTTACAAACTACGGTCAGGCTTGCGTCTGGTATAAGAAGGCCATAGAAATAGACAACAATTATGCTTTAGCACATTTCAACCTAGCTACCGCATTATATGAAATAGGTGAATTAAAAGAGTCTTTGGATAACGCAGAAAAAGCAATGGAATTAGATCCTACTACTCATGCTCCACAAGCATTATCACTTATAAGACAAATAAAGAAAAGGCTTGATATAAAAATTAATAATTAATTCAATAGCCTTTCATCTATATCTTCTTCATAGAAAGATTCTTCGGTAGTTTTTCTAATTTGGCCCATTAATGCAGCTTCCCTGCATCGTAAATTGCCAATTTCTTTTTTCAGCAATCTATTTACTTCATTTGCAACATTAAGTTCTCTTAATGCTTTGATGTAACGTTTTTTCAACTCATTAAAATTATCATTGAGTCTTTCTGTTTCACATACAGCAGAAGATATTTTACAGAGAATAAGTTCTAAAGTATTTTCATCAACAGTGTTTGTTAATTGTTTTTGTTTCATCAAATGTATTCCTAATATTAATGGGTACATTTGATATCGTTTGGGATAAATATTTTTTTAACGATAAAAAAGAAATATTATTCAAAAATATAATATGTGGCTATAGAGGTTTTACTTCCGTATTAGATGTAACTGAACACATATCCGTTAACACAACTCGATTATCCTTAGGATGTTTACACCATATTTTGAAAGAAATAATATTTTTGACATTCATAACAGCATTACCGCCAGAACCGTCTTTCTTATAAGCAATACCTCTGACGGTTGACACGTCATAAGATGAAATTTCTACCCCACTTACATCTATTACTATTTCATTACGTCTTTTCAGCTTACTATTTTTTTCGCTAAAAGGTTCATCCAAGTTATATGCACGATCAGGTTTAACTCTAGTATCATATTCTGATTCATACTCTTCCATGAATATTGAACCGAGTTTAGTAATAGAAAAATCTTTACTAGGCTCTAGAACAAATCTTACCCAAGTAATCAACCCCGCAGTATAACCAGAACTGTAGTCCTTTTCTGGCTCACTAATAGGGAAATACATCAAAACTTGAGGCTTATCACTAGGTAATATCATACCCTGATTTGCTTTCGCACGTAATTCATAAGCATCTGAAGGATTTATATCAATATTACGCAAACGCCCTGCATTATCATATGTACGTTTTTCTTTAAAAGGAATAACTTTAACGATTAACTTAGGAGGATTAGTATTAGTATAGTTTCTAACTAATGTTGAAGGATATGACATTTCCTTCATTTTTATGCCGATCTGTCTTGTTGCATTTCTAAGCTGACCTATGCTCTGTTGAATCCAAAAACCTTTTTGAGTTTCTTTTCTGGCATATGACATAACTACTGCACCCACTCCAAAAACGAGTGAAAGAATTAATATGGCCATACATACTTCAATAAAAGTAAATGCCCGTATATTTTTCCTTTTAGTCATATTATCTCCCAGAATAACGAGAAACAATGAATTCTTCGTTCAAATTATCTATAAACTGCTTATCACCACGGTCATCATGTTGTATTTTTGCCATAACGCTAAGCCTATAACTATCCTGAACCATTTTCATATCATCATTAGAAAGCACATATTCCAATTTGCTTATTTTAAAAGCGCCATTATAAGGGTATTTATCATCAGGAGCTTTATTGGGTTTAAAAAGATCATAGCCAGGAAATTTTCCGTTTTCCATAGACATAGGCATAATTGAGCTTGATTCTGAATTTAATAAAGCGTTTCCGCTGTTTGCCCCATTATCATAAAAATCATATATTTCCTTAGGAAGTAAAGAAATCTGTAGTTTACCAAATTGCAAACCGGAATGGGCAAGATAATAAGCTTGCATTGCATAAATAGTCTGCTTTGTCTGATTGCTTAGGTTTGTGTTTGACTGAAACATTGTAAACATTATAATGCCTATTGCAAAAGCAAAAAAGATTACAACAACAACAGCAATACCTTTACGATTTGAAATCATAATTACCCTTCCAAATTAGACTTAAAGCCTACTAAGAACAAACTTTTTGCTCGAGGATCCTTATTTGGATCTAACCCCTTAAGCCAACTCCATTTTACTTGCACTATTACTTTTTTAACCAGATTATATTTGCCGTCAGCATCTTTACTAGTAAGTTCATTTAATTGAAACTCTTTAAAACTTCCATCTCTTTTTAAAATGTTAATAGATAAATTTTTATCTAAGTCAACAACTTTAACTCTAGCTCTAATCCAAAACCCTTTTTCACTCTTATAAATTCCATCACCTTTAAATTTATTGTCATCTGTCTTGCATTCCTCTCCCATTATCTCTGGAATTATATCACTTATAAATTGAACAGAGCCTTTCACTTCAGGATAATCCTTTTTTACTGGGTCATCTTTTAATGGATCATCAAATATACATGGGTTACCCTCTCTTAATGCACGCCAAGGGAGTTGAAAAAGGATGGTATCCATTATCTGTTTCGCACGTGAAGTAGCCATAACTTCAACATATATGCGCTCGGTTTCTTTTACTGAATTATTAAGAAAATTAAAAACAGGAAGAAGAAGTACAGCAAGAAGCAAACAAGCTATAACAACTTCTATAAAAGTCAAACCCGATTTAATTTTTTTTATCATAACCATCTTTTTTAACTTACCATATGAAGTTTAAAATAGCAATAAGTAGTAACAAATAGTAATTTCTATTTAAAATAAAAAGACATTCTCAAAAGAGAATGCCTTTTTATTTTACTGAATATCTAATGGAATAAAGATTATTTCTCTATTACCAGCAACATCAGAAGCATCAAGATATAAATATGGGTTTTCAGGAATCAAAAATTTAGAGAAATCAATTTCAGATTCATTAACAGGAGAAACAGGTGTAGGTTCACCACCAGCACCAGCGCAAACTCCATATTTTATTTTATCTGTATCAAGCTTGAAATTATCATCTCCAATTACCTTAACTTTTATGACAGAATCTTTGCTTAAACGAATACCACCATCTTCATTAGAAACAATCATGCTATTTCCAAGTTCATAGCCTTCAACTATTCTATCTTCTTCAGAAGCATTAAATAATTCGCCGCTAAAACACATATCTGCAGTTTTCGGCAACGGATAATGATTAGGAGGATTTTCCACTGGCCATAACGAACCAGACTGACCATTAACAATACTGATTTCCAAACCACATACTGGTGGAGTTATATCTTTGACTTTAAACATAGATGCAGAACTTGAATTAGCAAAACAAGTTATAGTTTTCCCTTCTTCACTAATATACTGCATTTTTCTTGAACTATGACAAGTTACCGAACCATCATCAGTCGGAGTGGTAGGAATTATTACCATTTGATTAACTGGAAGATTTTCTTGGACTATAGGAGCCAAGAAACTTTGTTGACGTTCCCAATCATTCACATGCCAAAGAGCTAATGCCTTATCTTCTAACCACTGAGCCTGATAATATTCTTCACCAGTAATAGACTTTACCGGAGGATCATCAAAGAAAATATTGGAATTCGCTGAAACAGTCAACGGTTCATCTTCAGTTACTTCTTCAGGAAGTTTAGCCCCATTTGCATCTCCGATTGTCATATCAAACAATGGAGCAGAAATAGCTGGCTTAATAGGTAGTTTTGCAGAATCACCTTTCATCCATGGTCTATCGTTATCAGACTCTGCTTCTTCCTGTGCAAAGGAAACACCGTTAACAAAAAAGCCAAGCAATAATATTAACAAGAGTTTTTTATTCATTATTCAACCATCACCCTTATCAATATTATCTGTTTGTACTGCCTTCGAAACTAGCAGAAGTATTAACTATATAAAGAGGAGCCTTAATTTTGGTAAGATTCTTGGAAACATCTTCTGCTTGAGCTTCAAAATAGTAATCTGGCTGATCGCTATAATCTTCTCTTGGATAATTTGGAACTCTGAATAAATAGCCGCCATTTGCATCAGGCTGAATTTCTGTACCATTTGAATCTTTTATAACGAATTTGACACCATCTGCTTCTTTAGCACCAACAGATTTACGTTTATCACCATTATCAACACTTCTAACAACAGCGATAAAAGGAACATTACGTCTTACATAAACACCTTTAAACACATCGTTCTTATTGCCACCTTCAACAACTGCCTGTTGAGTCTTGTTGCTTTTATCAAGAACCTTAGTAGAAATAACTTCACCGTTAAGAGTTGGTGTTCCGTTTGAATTAAAAAGATTACCGCAAAGTGTATATCTTACAGTTTTATTTTCTGGAATCTTATTGCGATCTGCGCTTTTTCCTTCATCAACAAAAATATAACTGGTTCCTTCAATATCCTGATAATTATCCTTAGTAACAAATGGTTCACCTGCTTTAGCTAGTATTTTTTCTACCATTTTATTAGACAAATCTTCTTCAGAAGAAGCAAAATCATTTCCAACACATTCTTCAAAAGCAAGCCAAAGGTCAGGAGCAGTAACATCATGAACAGTTACGCCAATAGTCTGATTTGCAGTAGCAATACCGTTTGCCTTACCTTTTCCACCAGAGTTATCACCCGTATCTCCCTTTCCATCTTTGCTGCCATCTTTTGCAGCTCCACCAGCATCAGTCAACTGTCTTGAACCAGAATTATGAACTTTATAACATCCAGGATTTGTAAAATTGCTTTTATTTGAAGTTTCATTTGATGGATTACTAACAACATTATTAGGATCGTTATCATCAGTAATAGTCCAAATTACCTGGGGTTTGCCACTAAGTTGTTGGTTATTATTTCCGACTTTTTCTCCGCTACCACTATAAATCAATGAATTTTCATCTGTCTGATACGTATAATCTTCAAGATAATTTCTGCATGAACTATCGGTACCTCTAAAACCTTCTTCTTCAGCTCCAGGCATAGTTAGTTCCATTTCGCTCTGAAGATTTTTGTTTTGAGTATTTCCATTGCTTTCTTGAGCATAAATACTGCAAGATGTAAGCACAGCTAAAGAACAAAGAATAACCAAAACCTTATTATTCATAAACTCCCCCTAAATATATTATAATTCAAACACTTTTTTTAATTATAACACAACAAATAGATTTTGTACCAATTTAATTTCCTTTTTGCTCTTTAATCAAACGTTTAAAGCGCAACAACTCTGCACGCATCATATTTGTTTTTTCGAAAGATAAAGCTTTATCAATTTCTTCATTAGCTTTATCAAACTCTTTATTAGACATGAATACTTTTGCACGTATTATTCTTGCAGAAGTATTATTCGGGGATTTTTTTAATACCTTTTCTGAATACTCGACTGCTTTAGGAATATCATTACAATTATAATAAACAGTAGAAGCTAAAGCTAAACTTTCTGTATCTTCTGGATTATTTTTTAACGCAATTTCAATATTCTTCTTAGCTAAATCATTATTATTTTCTAACATTGAAATCTTTGCTAATTCATAGAATGGAATATGAGACTTCCTGTTAATGTCACAAGCATTTCTATAATATATTTTAGCTTCGGAAATATTTCCTCTTTTCATAAACTCTGAAGCTGTTTCTAATTGGATATTGAAATTCGAAATACTCTTCAAAGCTCTATCCTTCAGTTCCTTATCCGAATAGCCCTTTAACTCGCTATTAACAGTTGTAGCAGCAGCTTCTGCCGCCTTCTTTTTGGCTTCTTCTTCAGCTTTTAAATAATCTTCATAAGCTTTTATATCATCATCTCGTTTTTTATCAATATTCGCCAATCTTTCACAGCCTTTTAAAACAAGCTTATAATCATTCTTATAAACAGAATTATCTAATTCACTTTTTACTCTGTTTATTTCAGAAATAGCATATTTATAGTCGCCATTAAGATAACAAATAAAGGCGTTTACAAAAACCTTTTCTATCTCATTGCCCTTATCTCTAATAATTTTTTCGATATCCGAAACTAATCCACCATCATCTAAACCTTGAATTTTAGGATCGGAAACAGCAGCAGATAAATATAACCTGAATGCCTGTCTATATTGCTTAACTTTATGTGCTGTTTTTGAAGCTTCAAAGAAAAGAGAGGTATAAATCTGACCACTTTCAAGAAAATACTCTAAAGCTTTTACAGCTGATTCTTCTTTGTTCAATTTCATTAAATTCTTATAACAGTCCAAAAAGGGCGTATAATTTTTGGAATCTATTTTAATGCACTTTTTATAGTAATTAACAGCTTGATTATAATTCCCAGCTGTTTCATATAATTGAGCCAACTCATAATTACAAGCATAATCTTTGCTGAAATATTTATTAACAGAATCAGCAATGTTATCTATAGCCTTAAAAGAATTATTCTGTTTTTTATTCTTTATAAGATTTATAACGCCATCCTTTGAGTCAGGCCATTCTTTAAGCAGTTTTTCCAAATAATCTTCAAGTTTGCTGTTATTTGGAATAAAAGAAGATACTCGGGCAATACCTTCATAAACTGCTTTTCTAAGATTAGGAGGCAATTCCTGTTCAGATAAATCTGTATAAAGGCTAGCTGCAGCACTTGATCTACCTGTTACTTCATATAAATAAGCTAGAGAATAACCATCAGCAGGAACTTTTTTTATCTTTAATACTTTTTCAAAAGAAATTATCGCTCTATCATATTCCTTTTTTGAAGAATAACAATAAGCAAACATACGCTGAGTATCATAATCTTCCTTATCTTCTAAGCCAGAAAGAAATTCAAGAGTTTTGGAATAATCTTCTTTACCAAATGATTTTTTAGCGTTTTTAATCTTTTCTTGGTCAGCTTCAGCTTTTTGTTCAGCCTTTTCTTCTTCTGAAACTGTAACTTCAACTACTTTTTTTGGTTTAACCTTAGGTTGGGCAGGATTCTGAGATTTATTATAGAAATAAAAACCTGCACCACCAATAATAATAATTAATAAAAAAATCGGTAACTTTAAATCATCCATGTGCTTAAATCTACCATAGTTCTCTATTAAAAACAACCACTTAGCCTATCTATATTTTGATAGAAAAAAAAGAGACAACTGTAAAAATAAATTCAGTTGTCTCTTTTCTTCTAAAAAACCAGTATTAGTCTTCGTCTACAACAACTACGTCTTTAACTTCTTCTAATTTCAAGGTTCCATTTAAATAAGCAATATAATGTTTACAAGTTTCACACTTAGAGTTGTTATAAACTTCCCAACAATATGACATAAATCATACTCCTTTAAAAATTTCAATAATCAAGCTGCTTTTTGATAGATATAGGCTGGATAATCTTCACCTATAACTGTTTCTGAGAGTTCATCATCAACTGCAAAGGCTTTAACTAATTCATCACGAAATCTTGGTTCTAACCATATAGCTCTTCTCCAACAGCTTATAGCCTGATCGAGCTTATTCAACGTTGCATATGCAATCCCAAGATTGTATAAAGCCTGAGAGTTTTTTGGATTTACTCTCAAAGACTCCTGATAAGAAACAACTGCTTCATCAGTTTTGCCTTCTGATTCCAGTTCTAACGCCTTATCAAAAAGATCTTGACTCTGTTTTTTAATCCAATAGGTTTCTGTCATAAGAAATATATCGGCATAAAAAAATTTTTTTCGAGTTGCTACATTACCACAAATCAATAAAAAAATCCATATCAGGATTACTTTTATTTTAAAAACATGCTTTTATCGAAAAGAAGGCTATTATAGAACAAAGAATTAATTTAAAACCTACGGTAAGCATGAAAGACAAAAAAGATAAAAAAGCTACTTTCAGAGCTTTCCCTATTTTAAAATTTGCTATCAGTTCTCCTACAAAAGCACCAACAAACGGAATTAATATAATTCCCCAAGGTGGGAAAAACAAACCGACTATTATTCCTATTGTTGAACCTACCATAGCATGCTTCGAACCACCGCCAAGCTTTGTAACCAGCATTGGAGCAAAATAATCTATGGTCGCAGCAATAAGACAAAGAACCAACATAACGATTAACAGAGTTGTAGAAACACTTCCTGGGAAAAAGAAGTAAACTATTGTCATAGCAATAAGACAAAGAGGCGGTCCAGGAATTGCCGGAGTAATAGAACCGACAAAGCCAGTTATATTCAAAAGAATAACAGCTATTAAAACAAGAAAATAAGTAAGGTATTGCATAGATAAATTTTATAAATTACTGCAGATAAAATCAAGATATATCACAACCAACTCGATTTTTTTAACAACTTTAACTTCTAATATGCACATTTGTTATCTTAAATCTTAAATCTTGAATCTTGAATCTTATATCTTATATCTTGGATCTTGGATCTTATATCTCAAATCTTGTATCTTAAATCTTGCGTCTTGTAACTTGTAACTTGTAACTTATATCTTCATCTAAGTTTATAAGTTATAGGCAACTCAATATGAGCAGAAACGTCCCAATGAGCAGGAGGTGGCGGAAGTTTGGATTTCTTTACTAAGTCAACAGCAGCATCAACTAGAATCTTAGGATTAGCTGTTTTTGCCTTTATACTGCTTGTTTTCCCATTTTTATCTATGCAAAAAGAAACGACTATTTTCCCTTCAACATGCCTAACTCTAGCATCTGACGGATAAACCTTATTCTTTTCAAAAATCTTCATTACTTTAGCAAGATATTTTGAGTTTTCATTAACCTGAGCTTTAGTTAAAATGGGCTTAGATACAACTGTCTGAGCCTGTTTTTCCTCTTTTACGGGAAGAGGAGTTTGTACACTTACAGACTCAACAGGCTTAACAATTTCTGTTTTCGGTTGTTCTACCAAAGGTTTTTCTTCTTTTTTAGGTTCTATTATTTTAGGTGCTTCTTTTCTTATCTGTTTCTTTTCTTTCTTAGGAAGTGGTTTTTCTTTTGGTATTTCAGGCATTTCCATTATTCTTGGCTGTTCAAAAGGATCAACAGGAATAATCTCATCAATGCTCATCTCTACAGGATTTATCTCATTTTCTTCTATTTCTGGCAAATGAATTATTTCCTGCTTTATTATTTGTTCTTTGTGCTCATCTTCTGGTATTATCAACGAAACATTCAGTTTTTTTTCTAATCTCTCAGTGTTAATACTGTTACAGAGAGTCCATATCGAAGCACCAATACAAAACTGAATAAGAAAACTAAGAACTAGATAGAAAAAACTATGCTGAGTTTTTATATTTATAGCTTCACTATTCATTTTTTAATTCTGCTCGCTTAGGTGGTGCACCAGCAAAAATAACATTCTTTATACCAGCATTTCTAAGCTTATCTAAAAGTTCAATACAAACTCCAGCAGGAGATTTTTTATGTGCAAAAATCATAATACTAGTATTGTCCTGTTTTAAAGAAACCTCTACTATCCTGTTAACCAGGGCTTCTTCTTCGAAAACTTCTTCGTTCCATAAAAGCTTACCGGATTCTTCTATTTCTACCTTTATCTGTTCATGAGTTTCTGTCTGTTCAGTAGAAACAGTTTCTGGCAAATCTAATGTTGTCTGCGGCAAAAAATTCTGACTCAAAATATAAAAAAGCAAAAGAGTAAAAATTATATCTGAACAGGTTGTCATATCCAGAGAAAAGTTTTCTTTTACTTTTTTACGTCTGAAACTCATAACTTATTTCTTATTTTTATCGCTATTTTCTAATTCAGAAAATATTAACACTTCAAGACTTCTCATATGTTTATTAACTAGCATTTCTATAAGATGAGCAAAGAACCAGGCTATTAGCGCTAATACTAAGCCATAAACAGTAGTAAACAAGGCTTCGTGAATTCCGCCGGCTAAATCTCCAGGAAGAACTTTACCAAGCTTTGCAACAGTATTAAATACCTTTACCATACCTGTTACTGTACCTAAGAAACCTATTAGGGTACTAATCTGTGCCAAAAATCTTATTTCGGGTACCCTCCAGGTCATGGAACTTTCCATTCTTGAGAAACAGACTTCTAAGGAATCCATTAAAGAAAGTCCATCTAAGCCTTTTCTTGAAGAAGCCATAGCCAAAGCTTTTTTTGCCCAGAGATGTACACCGTGATCCGAAAACTTTTCAGGGTCTAACGACAATCTTGATAGCCAAACAATTTGATAAATTCCGAAAAAACATATAATTACACCAATACAGGTGAGGATATACATTATCACCCCACCCGCATTTAGAAAGCTAATAAATGATTGCCACATACTTGCTATATTATTAATTATATTATCCATTTTGCATTAGTCACTTAGTAGCAAATAATATTACTTAATATCAAACAATAATGCAATTTATTTTTATGATACTATTTATTATATCCCTCTCAATACATGTGACCCTAGTTACAACCAACCACCAACCACTTTCATCGTCTCTCCTTCCTAATCCTCATTTCTCAGCTTTCTTGGCTTTATTCCAGTAGACATCAAGCTGTTCTAGACTCTTTCCTTCAAAACCACCATCAGCTTCTGCCATTTTTTCAACAGTATCAAATCTGGTTATAAATTTATTTCCAGCAGCTCTTAGACATTTTTCAGCATCAACGCCAGCTAATCTTGCAACATTTAGCGAAGCAAACAACAAATCGCCTATTTCTTCTTCAATTCTTTCTTTGTTATTGGATTTCAAAGCTTCTTCAATCTCTTTTACTTCTTCAGGAACCTTTGGTAGTGCTGATACTGCATCGGGCCAGTCAAAACCAACTTCAGAAGCAATAGACTGTATCTTAACTATAGCAGAAATAGCTGATTTAAAACCTTCAGCATCATGCATTTTATAAGTTAAACGACCCTTTTCTGCCTTTTCTTTTGTTTTTATCTTGCCCCACAAATCCATAACCTGATCTGGGGTAATTGTATTCTTGCCTTCTCCGAATACATGAGGATGCCTCAAAATAAGCTTTTCGCAAATATCATGAGCCACGTCAGCCATATCAAAAGTGCCTTTTTCATCTGCAATCTGGGCAGTCATAACTATAGTCATCAATAAATCGCCTAGTTCTTCCTTTATATGAAGCATGTCACCAGCCTTTAAAGCTTCAACAACCTCTGCAGCTTCACCGCTGATATGCTTTGGCATAGTTTCAATGCTCTGTTTTCTATCCCAAGAACAACCTTCAGGGGAACGAAGGATTCTCATGATTTCTATTAGTCTTAGATACTCTTTGCTTATATTTTCATTATTATTCATTTTATGCCGCCTTTGCCAATTTACGTATTAATGCAATTAATTCGTTTTCAGTTTCGACTATATAATCTGCAGTAGATTTATATACACTTAAACGCTTTTCGTAAAGTTTTTTTATTTCTTCATCTTTTTTATTTTTTAGTAATGGTCTACTTACTTTCCCACTGTTATTTAATCTTGATAGAATAATATCAAAGTCAGTATTAATAAATACAACAGAAACTTCATTCATTAGTTTCTGATTCTCTTTTTTTAAAGGGAAACCGCCGCCAGCCGCTATAATACTAACAGTTTTTCTACTAGCTATAATATTTGAAAAGACTTCTGTTTCTAAGGCTCTAAAATACTCTTCGCCTTTTTCTTCAAATATTTCTGCAATAGAACAGAATTCTTGGGTTTCTATCTGTTCATCCAAATCAATAAAATCGCAGTTTAATTCATCGGCTGCTTTTCTTCCTGTAAAACTTTTCCCAGAAGCCATAAAACCTGTGAGCAGAAAAATTCTATTCTTGTAGCTATTTACTTTATTCATAATGAAATGTTATCATAATTTTAATTAATGAGTTAGTCCTATTTATACCTTGTTTTAACTAAAAAATATGGAAGAAAACTTAAAAGTTAATCG
>ONIU01000018.1:0-15985 GCA_900317935.1 uncultured bacterium | reverse complement strand
AGTCTTGCCTTAGTAGCCTGCAAGTCTTTAAACAGATCTTTTGACGGCATGATAATGAATAAAGAAATACATAACGGTTTTATTCAGAAAAACTATGATTTGTATATCAATCCCGATTATAAAGACAACTCAGGCCAAACTATAACTAGACAGGACATAATAAACGTTTTAGATGAAAACTATAACGATTATCTAAAAGTTGGGGTATCTTATTTTGCTTATGAAGAAGCAGATCGTTTAATGATTATAAAAAAAGAAAAAGGCTCCCCGATTATTAAACTAAATGGAAACACTTTTATTGATCAAGGGGTCTTCTGGTTAACTCTAAGTGCAATTGGAGTTATGATTTCAATAATGATTTACAAACAAACAATAAAAAAACTATCTGATACTAATGAAACGAAAAATATCGACGAAGAAGAAATTGAACTATAAATCCTGATTATGATAAATTAACGTTTACGCAGCTTTTTCAATAATAGCATTACTATTAAGGGCGTAAGCATAACAAATCTCTTCTTTCTAATTATCTACCACGAGGCGGAAGCTTCATCCAAACACAGAGATCAGACTTTGAGTCTGTACGAACCATAATATAATCTTCATATCTAGTTTGCTGTTTGTTGTTCATATTAAAGTACCGCTTTCTTGTGATTTTTTTATTTTAGTATTGCATAAATCATTCCAACTTTAGAAATGTTTTCTCTCTATTTTAATTATCGGCAGTATTAATCAATATCTTAGAAGAAAATAAACAAATTCAAACAATAATAAACATCAACAAACTTAATAAAAATTTACAAAGCAACAGCAAACATCTGCTCAAATTTTAAACATTTAGCTTCAATCAAATGTGCGAATTTTTAACATTAGTTTAAAATAATCGCACAAAAAAAAGGACTTTTCCCTTAATATCAAACAACCAAACGAGTTATTTTATGTACACAGCTAATTCTTGGTCTATTTTTATATACTGTAACAAAAATAAGCAACAAGCTTTAAAGATTAGAGAAAGCCTGACAAAAAAAACACCCTTAGCATCTTAAGCTAAAGGTGATTTTCGATACTTAAATTATTATTAGAAATTAGTTTTTCAGATACTTTAACGGATTCTTGTATACGCCGTTCTTCCTGACTTCAAAATGAAGATGTGGACCAGTAGCAACACCAGTTCTACCAACATAAGCAACTATCTTACCGGAAGAAACAGTCTGACCAGTAGTAACAGCCAATTTTGAGCAGTGAGCATAAAGTGTTTCATACCCCTTGCCATGGTCTACCATAACAACATAGCCATAACCAGTTTTCCAACCAGCAAAAACAACTTTACCGGATGCTGCACAGCTAATGGGTGTACCCTTCTTAGCGGCTAAATCAATTCCTGAATGGAAATGGCGTTTTTTGCGTTTAGGATGGATTCTATAACCAAAAGCTGAGGTCAGAACTCCGCTTATAGGTCTATTCAAAAATCTGGAAGCAGTGTTGTCTGTTTCATTAGAGATGGTTCCTCTAATATCAAACTTATCTGTTGATTTCTTTCTTTCAACTTTAACAATTGTGAAAGTCTTTACTGCACCAATTTTTGAGCAACAAGGTTCAGCAGGTCTAAAGAAATCATTATCATGACTCTTTTCAACTTTAGCTTTAATTACTTCTTTAACAGCTGATGACATTCTTATTGAAAAACCATCAGATTTCAATGTACGAAATTGAATAGAAGCAAATAAGTCTGAACTTATTGCTGTTACCATCAATACCGCTAATATTACCGCTCTTGTAATTGCTAATTTCTTCATAATCTTATAGCTCTTTAGGTTTTGCAATTATATATTTTGTGTACTTGTTTGTCAACTTCTAATTTAAAAAAAAATTGTTGAAGAATTATACTAATAAAGCTATAATCTTTTTTCCAAATTATTCCAGTGACAATACTATATTTAAAGAAGGTTGAATAATATGTGGGATTATACAAAATCCGTCATTGATCATTTTGAACACCCAAGAAATGTTGGGAAACTAGATGATGCTAACGGTGTTGCTCAAGTAGGTTCCTTAGCTTGCGGAGACGCATTAAAACTCTTTTTGAAAATTAATCCGGAAACCGAAGTTATAGAAGATGCAAAATTCATGACATTTGGCTGCGCCAGCGCAATAGCTAGTGCCTCTGCATTAACAGAAATAGTCAAAGGTATGACCATAACTGAAGCTTTAAAGGTTACGAATGAACAAATTGCTGACTATTTAGGCGGTCTTCCACAGCAGAAAATGCACTGTTCTGTTATGGGCAAGGAAGCTCTTCATGCGGCTATAGCCAATTATCGCGGCGAAGATGTAGCAGAAGAACATAAAGACGACAAAATAATATGTGAATGCTTCTGGGTTTCGGAAGACAAAATTCGTGAAGTTGTTAAAGAACATGGTCTTAAGACTGTCGAAGAAGTCACCAACTATACAAAAGCCGGTGGCAAATGCGGCAAATGCCACAATGAAATAAAGAGAATCATTGCTGAAGTTAATGGAACTCCAATAGAAGAAGTTCCACAAAAACCAAAGATGTCTAACCTAATGAGAATGAAAATGGTTTCAGCCTGCATTGAAGAACAAATTGCTCCAATGCTCAGGAAAGACGGCGGAGACATAGAACTTGTAGACATGAATGGTACCGATGTTATTGTTAAACTTCATGGAGCTTGCAGAGGATGCGTCCATGCCACAGACACTCTTAGAAGTGTTGTACAGGAAACTTTGCGTCAGGAAGTTTCGGCAGATATTAATGTAATTGAGGCAAAATAGTATGCAAGTCTATCTAGACAATAACGCAACCAGTATGGTCGCCCCTTCAGTCCGAGAAGCCATGATGCCTTTCTTTGGCGAATTATACGGAAACCCAAGTTCAATGCACTTATTCGGCGGACAAGTTGCAAAATATGTAAAAGAAGCACGTGAAAAAGTAGCTGATTTATTTAATGTTTCACCTGATGAAATAATATTTACATCTTGCGGCTCAGAATCAGATAATAATGCTATTCGCGGCTATCTAGAAGCTCATCCCGAAAAGAAACACATTGTAACAACAAAAGTTGAACACCCAGCAGTACTAAATGTATTCAAATATTTAGAAAAGAATCATGGTTATAGAGCCACTTATCTCAGTGTTAATAGTAAAGGCATGATAAGCTTAGATGAAGTTAAAGAAGCTCTAACAGACGATACTGCACTTATCTCTGTAATGACAGCCAACAATGAAATAGGGAACATCTTCCCAATAGGTGATATCGGCGCTTTGGCAAGAGAAAGAGGAATCATATTCCATACAGACGCTGTACAAGCTGCTGGCAAACTGCCTATGGATCTTAAAGCTTTAAATGTTGATATGCTCTCTCTTTCAGGTCATAAACTCCATGCTCCAAAAGGTATTGGCGTTCTTTATGTCAGAAAAGGCGTTCATATTTCCCCATTTATCATTGGCGGCCATCAGGAAAGCGGCAGACGTGCAGGGACTGAAAATGTTCCTTATATTGTCGGTCTAGGCCAAGCTTGTGAAGACGCCAAAAAATGTATGTTTGATGAAGCAAAGACAGTTGGGGCTTTACGCGACAAATTAGAAAAAGGACTTACTCAAAGTATTCCTTATACCCATATTAATGGTGACCCAGAACATAGGTTATTCAATACAACAAACATTGGTTTTGAATTTGTTGAAGGCGAAGCGATTCTTCTTCACCTCAGTAAAGAAGGAATTGCAGCAAGTTCTGGTTCTGCATGCACAAGTGGTAGTCTTGAACCATCACATGTTCTTATGTCTATGGGTATTCCATTTACCTATGCTCATGGCTCCTGCAGATTCTCTCTTTCTAAATTCACAACTGAAGAAGAAATTGATTATGCCTTAAAGACAATTCCGCCTATCATCAAGAATCTCCGTGAATTATCACCATTCTATGATGAATTTTTAAGTAATCAGAAGAAGAAGTGAGAATTAAGATAGAAGATAGAAGATTTAAGATAAAAGATATAAGATAGAAGGATTTCTTTAATCTTATATCTTTTTTCTTTTTCCTTTTATCTTATTTCTTGTTTCTTTTATCTCTTATTAACGCGCTTTTTTACTTCTTCAGCAACATTTGGCGGCACCATGTCATTTATATTACCGCCATAATAAGCAATTTCCTTAACAACACTAGAGCTTAAGAAAGAGTATTTCGGCTGAGACATCAAAAAGACTGTTTCAACTTTTGAGTTTAGATGATAATTTGCAGCAAACATTCTAACTTCATATTCATAGTCAGAAATAGCTCTCAGACCTCTAATTATAGCTTTTGCCCCGACTTTATCACAGAAATCTACCAAAAGCCCATTAAAATGCATTACTCTCACGTTTTCTAAGTCATGAGTAGCATCATTTATCATATCAACGCGTTCTTCTGGTGAGAAGAGACCATTTTTCTCATTATTATTCAAAACCCCTACTATAACGTGATCAAAAAGACTGGCTGCACGTTTTAAAATATCAAGATGTCCATTTGTGATAGGGTCAAAAGAACCAGCATAAACTGCAATTTTCATCAGGCTTTTTCCTCTAACTTCATAAAATCTATCAAATCATAGCCGGCTTCTTTCATAATGTTATCAAAAGCTACAACAGGGAAGCCAACAACGTTGAAATAGCAGCCTTCGATTTTTTCAACAAACAATGCTGCATGCCCCTGAATGCCGTAAGCACCGGCTTTATCGTAAGGTTCCTTAGTATTAAGGTAGGTTTCAATATCTTTTTCTGTTAATTTTCTGAAATAAACATAAGTTATCTCAGAATGTGAATAAATCTTCTGTTGTTGGACATCAACCAAAGCAATACCGGAAATTACGCGGTGTTTCTTTCCGGAAAGCTCTTTAAGCATTCTCTTTGCATCATTTCGATCTTTTGGTTTGCCTAAAATTTCTGAGCCATCAACAACTATTGTATCTGCCCCTATTACAAGGCCTGATTCCAAAGAATGTGATGCATACATGGCTTTCAAACTAGCTAATTTTGCTGATTTTTCTTCTGGAACAAGATTTTCTACATCAGAAATCTTTTCTTCATATGGCGATTCTATATATTTGAAAGGAACATGCAAACCATGCAAAATTTCGTGACGACGCGGTGACTTAGAGGCTAAATATAACTTTGGTAATGCAGCAGTCATTATGTTCTCCTAAGTAATTCATAAGTTATCTTTCCAACAATTAAACCTGTTGGAACACCAACCCATACTATTATTGCCAAATGGAACCAAATAGTCAGATTGGATGCAAACAATATCTGAACAGTCAAAAGCTGTGAAATATTACTTGCAATTGCACCCAATATACTAATAATGCAAATAGATGATTTTGGCAAGTAATGAAAAATAATAGCCATTATAACGGCGGCGGCAACAGCACCAGCAAAAGAAATAATATGAACTGGCGATAAAAAACTTCCTAAGACAAAAGCAGCAATACAGGTTCGCAAAGCTGCAATTCCTATTCCCGCAAAAGAATTGATACGAATAATGGCATAAAGGGTAATAACGTTTGCCAAGCCGATTTTTAACCAGGGTAATATTCTGGGAAGAGGCGATTCAAGCATCTGCAAAGCAGCAGCGCAAGCTGTAAGAATAGCAATCAAAGTTATTTGTCTAACCTTGATTTTTTCGCTCTGTGAAATCTCCTGTTCACTTATCATAAGTATTTATCTACTAACTGCATCTACTTGATCAAGCAATGATTTGCTATTGTTAAATACAGGCTGAATTAATACAGCATTAGGAACACAAACCAAAGTTTCGTTCTTGGTCCAGCCATAATTAACACAAACCTGGCAAGGGCATGTTGAAGAAGCAACTCTTACACCCTTTTCTTTATCGAACTCCAAAAGCATATCACCAATTTTACCATGAATGACCATAGTCTTTGTTTGGGAATATTCAATCTGTTCAACAACTTCTTTATCTTCCACTAATTGCTTTATTTGAAAACATATATCTGTTGCTGGAGCAAAAGAGTATACTGCTTTAATAAAAATAGGAAGCAAAGTTAATACTAGTATAATTAACCAATCTGATTTCTTTAAAGCAACAAATCTTTCTTCTGACATTTTATTTATTCTTAATATTGGAAAAATATAGCTTTCCTTTGTTGCTAACTTTTATAGTCCCATCTTTAGCAAGGAAAAGCGCTGCAATCATCTTTTCATCAGCCCATTTGTAAGCTTTTTCGGGAGGCATAGCGAAGAGTGCTGTACTTAATACATCACTTTGAATAGGATCAAGAGTAACAACTGTTACAGAATCATAATAAGCAGCAGGTTTTCCTGTTTTGGGGTCCATAATATGACCGTATCTTTTGCCGTCTACAACAACGTATCTTTCGTAATCGCCTGAAGTAGAAATAGCCAACGGAGTTTTAGATTCAATTATTGCAAGATTACCACCATCCCGTGGGTCTCTTACTGCAACTTTCCATGAAGATTTATCAGGTTTTTCGCCTTCAAACCAAATATCACCTGCATCATCAATAAGAAAAGCCTTGCAACCAGCCGCTTTTAATATTTCTCTGGCATAAATAACAGAAAAGCCGCCAACTATTCCCCCAAAATCAATCATACTGCCGCTAGCTATGGTTAAATCTTTTTCATTAATACGTAAAACATTAGAATAACCGCATTTTAAAAGTGTGTCGGCAAGTTCCTTTTCATTTGGCAATCTACCTGTTTTATCAGGAGTATGGAAACCATAGATTTCATGAAGTGCTGCAAAACTCGGGTCAAAATAGCCATTTGTATTCTCATACATAAACTTAGCCTGGATAGCTATTTCCCTTAATAAATCTCTTTTATATTTATTATTAAAATTATATTCATATTTTCCTGTTTTATTTAAAGTGTACAATCCTGAAGATTCTTTATAGAAAGAGGTCTGCTTTTCAATTTCATCAATCTTTTTAAAAGCAGCCTGCATGCCTAGATAGCCTTTAATACCATAAACTTTTATGGTATAGGCTGTATTCATTAAGAATCTTGTATCACTAAAGAATAAAGAATCACCGTGTACATAGAACCATGAACTGAACAACACCAATAAAAGCACTGTTATACTTGAAAGAATAAGTTTCTTTTTAATTCTTTTCTTTTCAAATTCAGGTAATTCTTCTACTGGAGTTTCTAAGTCTTTATTTTTATCTTCAATTGTTGTATTGTTAAACATTAAATAACCCCATTATTAATGTGGGTGAATTTTAACACAAAAAACATAATAAACTCAAGAATAGACAAATTAGTTTATTATATGAAAGCTGTTTAATGCAATTATGGCAAAACAAAAATCTAGTAGTAAAAAGACTATTATTATTATTCTTATAATTATTGCTGTTGCAGGTATAATGTGCATTCCCAATTTTAAATTGGTCCACCCGGCTTCTCACGAAAATGATTGGTATACTGGCTGCAGCAAAGATATTGCTGAGGTAACCCAAGCTTTAAAAGAGTATAACTCTGTAAATCCTAATGAACCAATTAATGAATTAAATAGGTCTAATATTTATGTTTTAAAAAGTAATAAATTCTTAAGCGAATATTGGAAAAGCAGTCTTATAGGAAGAGAAAAATGCAAATATTTAATAAAGGGTGATATAACTAAAGACGGATTCGTATATTGTGAATATCATGGAAGTGTCAATTATAATGGTATTAATGAAAATGGTGATTATTGCCACATAGGATATTATGATCGTAAAGGGAATACAAGGGACGACGAGCCAGATTCTCAATACGGTATAGCCTTTATAGATATGATAAAAGAAGTTGATGATACTCCTTATCATAATATAAAATGGAAGTTTGGAGAATTCGAGAGATGCAAATATGATATAAATAAAGTTAAGATTCCCCCATCAAATGCATTTTATCGAGACATTAAAATAAAAAAATTAAAAAATTTTCTTGAAGAACATATTGGAGAAATCGGACTTATCATAGGTATTATAGGTATCATAATAACCATATTCGCTTAAAATTCTCTCTAATCCCTATGCCCTAATTTATAACTTGACATTAATGTACATAAATTGTATAAACTAATTCGTCGGGTTTTATGCCGTACATAGTAATTTCATTTTTGAGGAGACAATGTAATGGCCAAAGGTCCTGTTTCTCAGTTTATTAATCACCATTTTCGTCATTTTAATTCTGCTGCTTTGATGGATGCAGCTAAAGCATACGATGAACACATCAACAAAGGCGGCAAGATGATGCTTGCTATGGCTGGTGCAATGAGCACTGCCGAACTTGGTCTTTCTCTTGCTGAAATGATTCGCCAGGATAAGATTTCTATTGTTTGTTGTTCTGCCAACAATCTTGAAGAAGATGTAATGAATCTTGTTGCTCATAATCATTATTATAGAGTTCCTCACTATCGTGATCTTACTCCGGAACAAGAACAAGAACTTTTGAATAATCACTATAACCGTGTTACAGATACTTGTATTCCTGAAGAAGAAGCTTTCAGACGCTTAGAAGACCACTTAGTCGATATTTGGAACGACATGAAAGCTAAGGGCGAAAGATTATTCCCATGGGAAGTTATGTATCGTTTGCTTAGAAGCGGCGTTCTTAAACAATATTATGAAATTGACCCAAAAGATAGCTGGGTTCTCGCAGCTTGTGAAAAGAATATTCCTATATTGGTTCCAGCTTGGGAAGACTGTACAACAGCTAATATTTACACAGCTCACTGCATTAAGGGTGAATTCGATGCTTCTAAATCAATGATTAAAAACGGCATTGAAACAATGATTTTCTTAACCGAATGGTACAAAAAGAATGGCGGCGGTCAGGGTTGTGGTTTCTTCCAGATTGGTGGTGGTACCGCTGGAGACTTCCCGATTTGCTGTGTTCCAATGATGGAACAAGACTTAGGCTGGAAAGGTACTCCTCTTTGGGCTTATTTCTGCCAGATTTCAGACTGCACCACTTCTTATGGTTCTTATTCTGGTGCTGTTCCAAACGAAAAGATTACCTGGGGCAAGCTCTCTCCAACAACTCCAAGATTCATTATCGAATCTGACGCAACAATCGTTGCACCATTACTTTTCGCTTATGTATTAGGCTGGTAAAAATAAACAATTATCGGCTATAAAAAAAGCTGGGCTTAAAGCCCGGCTTTTTTTATTTGTAATCATCTAAGTGAATCAAAGAATATATTGATTAAAACTTATACCAATAACCTCTTTATCATTCTTACCTTTAACTTTTACAGATATTAATAATCTCGAAGTCCAATAAGTTCGTACAACGGGAATGTTCTATTGGTTCTGCCTTTTATTGTCATTCTTTCAATAAATTTTAATCTACCTGCACCTTGAATCAATCTAATGCTGTTGGGGCAAATAAGAATGCCGGTATTTTTAGCCTTATCAGCTTGAACCTTCAGTCTAGCCGCAAGATTGACAGGATTCCCAATAACAGTATAATCTAGCTTTCCATTTCTAGAGCCAATTTTACCTGAAACAGCATCGCCTGAAGCTATTCCCATTTTTAATTTAAAATCAGGGAGTTCTGATTTAAGTCTTTTATTAATGGCAAGGGCTGCTCTACAAGCATTTAAAGTAATATTTTCATCCGGATGTGACTTCCTAAAAACAATCATCACCGTATCTTCAATCAATTTATCAACCTGACCGTTAAAGGCCGAGGAAATCTCATCTACAGCATCAATTAGACTGCTTATTATTCTAGTGACTTCTTCAGGAGAATAATTACTAAGTTCTTTAGCTCCGCTTAAAGCACAAAACAAAACGCTTACAGGTATTTTTTCACCACTTGGCTGTAATTGATTTTCATTATTATTTGAAACTTCTTCAATAACATCTTTAGAAACATAACTCGTCATTTTCTCTTTTTGAAGCAAAGCGTCTGTCATCTCGTTAAATGCTTCACTTAAAGTCTCAAATTCATCTCTGGTTTTTGTTATAATTTTATACGAATAATCGCCCTTAGCAACTTTTTCAGAAGCTTTTTGCAATTCTCTAATAGGAGTTACTATAATACTACACAACATTACAGAAAGGGCTATAACCATTAATACAATATATATTACCAGGCTTTTCATATCGATATTTGACAATAAGTCGGATGTATCGTTTATTTTATCTGCCTTACTAATAATCACTGAATTTACTAGATTTAAATATGTACCTATATTTATAGAATTATTCTCATTCCATGTTAATCTAGATTTATTCGTTATAATCTGGTTTATTTTCTGAAATGCATTTTTTTGTGCTGATGCATCTTTATAAATTATACTTTCAGCATTATGCAATAAACCTTCTTCAGTAATTGGCAATAATGCGTTTCCAACCACATATTTTCCCATTACTTTCTCTCTGAATAAACCAGTCATATGTTTTTTAATATCCAACACTATTTTAAGAGTATCAAATTTTATTAAAACAGACCCACAAACAGATGTAACCTCTTTTTCACCCTTAAGAACTTTACTATAAATAGGAAATAATGAATAAAGACAATTAGGTTCATTGGGAACAGAAACATAGATTTTACCAATATTTGTTACGACTGCAGCAATCTGATTAGGAATCATTTTTCCATATACTTTATTTAAATCTTTTATCTGATTAACGCCGCTTAAGTCTGTATCCATAAAAGCTCTACTAAAACAAATATCAAATAATTCCTTAGCTTCCTTACCAAGTTGAGATAACTTATCCTCATCAGTAGCCTTTAACAAATGTTCTTCGCCGTCTAAATAATTATATGATACAATACTAGCACCACTTTGATTTAACCATTCCGACAATACCTTATGAAAATCTTCCTTTTTCAGACCGGTTAACTTATATTGTAATTCAGTAATAGATAACTCTTTCTCTCCAATATAAGCTTCAATAGCTTTATTTATAACTTCAGTCTGTATTTGTATATAATGCTCTATTTCATTTTCAGAGTATTCTTCAATAAAATACTGATTGTAGTATGAAGCTGCTACAAAAGATGTAAAAGGCAACACTACTGCCCCTAACACACATAAAACAACTTTACCAAGTATATGTACATTTGTTACATAACCAAAAATACCAATTTTAATTAAACCAAAGCTTATCAACAATATCAAAAGCAAAGTAGGGAAACGAAGACGTCTTATCGTATCTCTCATAGGATGTTCGAGCTGTGAATTATCCAACGATACTTTTATTACCGGTTCTTTTTTTAATAAACCACTTAAGTTAAGCGGATAAAAAGTATTTAAAGACCCTATGCGAAGAAGCATTTCATCTGATACAACAGATATAATTGATAATCCATCTTTATTATTTTTTTGAAATTTATAGAAATAATTTTCATTATAACCGTTTAATTCTCCCCAAGCAGACAGGCTATCTGTATTTGAATCAAAACTTACTATCTCTCTTTTGAAGTAATCGTTCGTTCTTTGATTTTGAGCATTTTTAATTATTTCTTTTAAAGGTATATCTTTTTCACGTAAGAGACAAAGAAACATTTGCTCTTGCGAATCCCCTTCACCAAAAGTTTTAAAATATCCAAGCATCCTTCCTAAATTAAACTTTCCAGAAAGAATTGGAATAGAGGTATTGGACTTAAAATTGATTCCACCAGCAGCACAAAGAAAAGATTGGAAATATGCAATACTTCTATTCTTTATTTCTGGAGATTCTATCTTTGATGCATAGGTTAAAAGCAAGTTTTTCATCGTATAGTTAGAATATAAACCAAAATCTTTTTTCAAATTATTATTAATATAAGCATCAAAAACATTATTGTGAGAATCGTAATAAAAAAGAGCTGCAACTTTTGAATTAGTATGACGTTCCATTGCCTCAGCCAAAAGAGATGCATTTATATTTTTTGAATTATTATTTGGGAATATAGACAGCTTTGATTCTAAGAAAAAAGATGCAGTAAGATTTGATCTAAATTTATTAGCTTCATCAATCAGACTAATTTTGGATTTTGATAGAAGATTCTTTTCGCTTTCCTTTAATACAACATTTATGCATTCAGTCAAAAATAAGAAAGGTATAATAATTAAGAATAACCACATTATGAACATCAATACTGGTTGAGATTCCAATTTAAAATTAATTGTTATTTTTTCAAGATTAATCAAAGCAGAATCTCCCGATAAAATGTGTCAGAACTACTATTTTCAGGACAGAAATTAACTTTATCTTTTACAAAATCATAAGTCTGTTTATCAATAAACACTTTACTTGAAACTGCTTGTTTGGTCATAGATTCCAGACCTTCTGCAGACTTAATAATATTTCCCATTAATAAGAATTCGCGTCTTCTAGCTTTAATTCCTGCAAAACCAATCATAACACTTCCACTGGCAAGTCCAATACCGTTTTCTATTGTGAATAAACCCTTTGCTTTTCTTTCTTCATTGAAATGCTTTAAACTTTCACGCATTTCAAGGGCTGCTTTACAAGCATTCAATGCATAATCAGGATTTTTATCTTCGTAAAATGCCGCTGAAATAGCATCACCGACTATTTTTTCTATAGAACCTCCGTATTTTACGATAGATTCTTCCATTAAAGTAAAATAATCATTTAACAAACTTACAACTTTTTCAGGTTCATTTTTTTCAGATATTGTCGTAAAACTTCTAATATCTGAACTTAAAATTGTAACATTTGCTTTTGCTATTTCCTGTTTATCTGCTTTTTCAAGACTGCTAAATAATTTGTCTGAAACAAATCTTTTTAGTTTTTCTCTTTCACATAACCCATCTGACATAATGTTAAAAGAATCTCCCAATTCTTCCATTTCATCACCAGTTTTCATATTTATTTTCACATTTACATGCCCATAACTTATCTCTTTTACAAATTTCGATAGTGTTCTTATAGGTTCTAATAAAGCTCTTGAAAAGAAATCAGATAACAAAGAAACAACAAGCAGAGCATAAATAATTAATATTAATCCCAATATTTTGTCTGTAAGCATATTGAGTTGAGATTTAGACACAATTGCACCTGCAACAAAAATAACAGGAACATCATTATAGTATTTCCATGTTTTTATATAATAATTATTGTTTTTTTCTTCTATTTCACTTCCTGAGTTCCTTTTAGTCATAGCCTTTTTTACTGAATCTAAGTGCATATGTCTAAAAGGGAAAACTCTCATTTGATGGATTCTTTCACGGAAATCACTTTCTTTTCTTGAAAAAATAGCATATTTAATTTGAGCAAAATCTGTTGTTTGAGACAAAAGTTCTGAATATTTTTCGTTAATTATCTTATTCAACTTCATATCAATCAAATTTGATAAATATATATAGTTATAAACCAACACAGAAGGGCAAATCGGATTAGATGCAGGGCTAAGTAATTGATAAGAAACCTTGTCTTTTATTCTCATGCCTTCACTAGGAATCAGAAAACATTCTTTAGCAAGTATATTCTTAGAATTATAACTTTTTAAATATGAATCCATAAAAGTAGACATTATAATATACTGACCATAATTTTTCTTATTTTCAGGTGTACTCTGGTCTAACATGTTCATATCTAGCAAATATTTGTATAAATAAAGCAGTTGTTTATAATCTATTTCTCCATTACTTTTTTTGCTTACACCCCACCCCGTATTTTTACCATATTTATCCAATAATATTATTTGTGAAAAGCTTTCCCCTCTTTTTAATGAACTCACAAAATCATTATCTTTATCGCATTCATAAAATAAATTATTTTTATTATATGAATAATAATTATCAGCTAGAATTTTCTTATGATTTAATAATTCTATAGTAAAATTATTTAAATAATCTTCTTTTATTTTATCAAACAAAGCCAATCGTTCACTAATAATTCTTTCTGTTCTAGAAAGAATTATTCTTTCCTCATTTCTCATCCCAAGATAGGTTATAACCCAAAAACCAATAATAGGAACAGATACAGCAATAAGGACAATTATTCTTACTTTTAAAGATAAAGGTATTCTTACTGATTCTGTAATAAAACTTGAATAAATCAGATACAACAAATAAAAAATAATTAAAAAGATAAAAACGCTTTCAACTATTTTTTTATAAAGTAAATATTCATTATTAATCTTAGCTTTATCTATACTTACACATAAGGAATGAGCATTTAAATAATCATAATAAAATTTATATGTATTCTCATTTTTATTTTTATGTTCAGATATAAAATTATAAAAATGTGAAGGGAAAGGGGCCTCGTATTTTATTTCTTTTTCATTAATTCCCCCCCATTTTGGAGTTTTAACTTTAGTATTTGTTATATTTCTTTTAATTACAGAATCATTTCTAGAATTTAATTTTAAGGCTTTATTTAATAATACTTCTATAGAGATATCAGTATTTCTTGTTAAAGTGTAATACAATCCCAAAAAACAATCTTCTTTAGTTCCTCTGTTAATCAAACAATTATAATATTGGTAAACATTCTGATTCCCAAAAGAATTTGTAAAAAATACTGAACAATGACTAGGTTTACCCATTTCTTGAAAAAAAACAGATATTTGTTTTAACATCTGGATAAAGAAAGTATTTTTAAAATTATATCCAAATTTAAAAAGATCAGATTCAACAAAAATTTTATTTAAAGATGTATTAAAGCTATCTATGTTTTTGGGATCTAGTGGCTTTAATTTAATAAAACCTTCACTTGGATTATTGATATATAAAATAGAGCCAATACAGGAATATAAAAATTTAGTTTTCTCTTCTTCTACATTTAATACTTTATCTTTGTCATCTATTTCTGTGTCTGTAAAATCATAACCTGAACTAATAAAAATAAAAGGTTCGAAGCCATATAGGCTTTTAAGGTAATACTTTGCTTTTCCTATAAAACCTTTGGTCAGAAAATATGGTCTATTCTTGTCATCAAAAGAATACTTATATTGAGTATCATTCAAGTCTGGAATACCGAATTTACTTTCTAAATCCAGAAAAGCTTTTTCAATGTATTTTTCAGGATTTAAATCGTCCTGAAATCTATTCATTTCACTTAAAAGCTGTTCTTTTACAAGTTCTTCGTTTATAAAACCATTATCCTCTGCTAATTTATTAAAATAATTATATAGATGAAGAAGAGGAATTAAAATAAGCAAAAAGATGGCAAGAGGCCTAAAATGGTCTAATAAACAAAAAGTTTTATTGTTAGTTTTTATATATTTAAAAGTTCTCTCAGAACTTAATTGTTTTTCCATAATAAAATAGCCGACAAAGATATTTATATCTAGTATCGGCTATTTTATCAAATGATGTTATTGCTGAAAAAATATAGTCATTTCTTCCTTACATACTTTTTCATAAAACCATTTAGATTAGAAAACTTTTTCATATGGTTATATAGTCTCGAAAGTTCATCTGTTGTTGCAGGTTGTTCTAAGGGATCATCAGCCTGCGCTTTTGGTAATGGAACAGGATTTCCAAACTTTTGAAATAGTTCATAAGCGATAAGAAGAACCGCTTGAGATAAATTCAATGAGGTGCATGCAGTATCTGTAACAACTCTCATACAACCCATGCAATATTGCAAATCATCTTTGGTCAAGCCCCATTCTTCTCGACCAAATAGAATAGAAACCGGCCCTTTTGTTAAAACCTTTTCTATTCTTTCTAGACCTTCTCTTACGGTATAATTAGGTTCATGATACTCACCACGTCGGTTTGCTGTTCCCAAAACAAGAACTGACCCTTCTATTGCTTCAGGAATAGTTTGAAAAACTTTAGCATTATTCAAAATATCATGAGAATGCATAGCCATTTTTTCAGCATCAGAATTTAATTCACAACCTGGTCTAACCAAACAGAGATTATGAAGTCCAAAGTTATTCATAGCTCGACAAGTCGAGCCAATATTTAATGGACCTTGAGGTTCAACCAAAACAATTCTAATATTATCTAACAGTGGATTTGCCACTGGTTCAGGAAAATTTCTA
>ONIU01000021.1 GCA_900317935.1 uncultured bacterium | reverse complement strand
GCATATGATAAGTTAAATAAAGAAAAACAAAAAATAATAGATAGGAATATATTTTTACTAATCATATAAGCTCCTGAATTATTTATGAAATATTATACCTCTATATTTCTTAAAAGTTTTATATGAGTTTTTTTTAATTTACTTATTATGATATAATTTGTTCTAAATATTATAATAAATAAGGTCAAAACAATGAAAAAGCTGATTTTTGGTTTACTTTTTTCTCTTCTTTTGAATAATAGTCTAATTGCAGGTACAATAGGTGGAGAAAGACCAGATAGAAGCCCTAGCTGGGTTGGTTCCATCGTAAACAGAATTGAAGATATTATTATAAAAAGAGCTAAGGAAACTTATAAAGCCCAAAAACAGGTAGAAAAAGCAAGTTCCAAAAAGCCTTGGTATGGCGGTAAATCAGAAAAGCAGAAATTACAGAAAGTATTAGATAGCAAAGAAAATGAATTGAAAAACTGTTTGTCTTCAAAACCTTCTGATAGTAAATCTGATTATGTAAAACATATAGTTAAGACAAGAGAAGAAGCTTATGATGATTCTAATAGGCCAAATAATGAAGTCATAGAGCTCACTTTTTCCCTTGAAAACATCAATACTATCATAAAGAAGTATGAAGAAAGAGTTAACAGAAATCCAAGCAACTATGACATTGCAATAGAATACTATCAAACTTATCTTATTTGCTTAAAATGTTTAATTGATATGCATAATGAATTTATTTCAAGTGCAGCAAATGATTATCCTAGAATGATTGCAGATAATAAAGATAAAATTTCAAAACAGATTAAAGAAATTGAAAAAGAGCTGCCTAAAAAGAATGATTCAGAAAACATTGAAATGCTTAAAAACAATAAAAAATACTTAGAAACTCTTCTTGTTGCCTTAGATGAAGCTAAAGCAACGTTAGCAGTTCAAAAGAAGTGGGCAGAAGACAATCTTCCAAAACTATTAGAAAGAAAAGCTACCACCGAAACTACTTTGCATACAGCAGAACTGACAAAAAATGTTTCTGGTCTTGTAACTGGTATCAAAACAAAATTTGAAAGTCTTCAGGTTTCTATGCCACCATTAATAATGTTTAAATTAGATGAAAACAGGTTAAAGTCTAAATAAGTCATTGGATAAGGCTGCTTATGCGAATACCGTTTCCATCTTTAAAAAACTTATTAAGTATTACATAGATAGCCAAAAGGTTATATTCACTATCAGTGTCTATAGAGAACTTATAGCCTTCAGGCCCTATTAACTCAAAAACCCCGTTATCATATGAGACGGACTTTATGTCTCTCCATGTGTAAAACTGAGTAGATGAAAAAATAAAACCTTTAGTAGTCAATTGAATACCATAATCGAAAAGAACAATAGGTCCCAAAGTAATACTTCTACCTTGTATTAATTCATTCAAATATCTATTTATAATCAGATCTCCACAGCCTCTCCATAATATTTCTGTTAATCTGTCATAAACAATCTCAGAATCTGGAACCAGCATTACAGGAATCAATCTATTCTTTGCTACAAATTGAATAGTCATTACAAGTTCATTTGAAAATGAGCTATCAACCTTTTTTGACCATTTTATTTTTTCTATATCTTCATAATTGTAAGTATCATTACCGTCAATAGTTATTGTTTTTTCAGTGGTTTTTACAGAAGATTTCATCAATGTACCCCATTCATGCTGAAACTCCATAAAAGCCTTGGTTTCTCTAGCTTCATCATCAGCCTTTTGAGCAAGACTACTCAATATACTATAATCGCTATTTATTAAATCCTGAACACTTCTTAATTCAGTAAATATATTTCCACAAAGTTTGTTTAATCTTACAGAAAAAGAATATTTACTATAATTATTAACCAAAACAAGCATAAGTTTTCTGATGGCATAAAAGATGTTTTCACTGTTTTCATCATTTAAACCGCGGCCCATTTTTATAACCATTATGGGATAGAGATTTGTTTTCCAATCATTTAAATCTTTCTCGAGTTTATAAAAAAGATCATTAAAGTTATCATCCTTATTAGAACTAACAATTTGCTCAATAGAATCTAAATCTTCTATTATTATTGATTTCTCTTCTGATATAAAATCAGATAAATCCATTTCATATTTTGAAATAAGATTTTCAAGCAAATACCATTTACAGGTATTTCTTCCTGAATTAGTCGATTCTTTGGCCATTTTTGTAAGAACATCTACAATTGCCTCTGAATCTATTTTCTGGAAAAAGTCATACAGAGTTTTCTCATAATAATGTTTTTGCTCATCTATATAATAAACAGCGTCCTCTTCTAATATATTAGTTGGAAACTTAGATTTTTCTCTGCTTAACAATATTTTATTTATACTATCTTCCACATTGATTTTTTCACAAAATGTGCAAAGGAAGGAAGCAGCCATTCTTATTTCATCATTTGACCATTCTGAGACATTCTTTACCTCTTCTAACCCAAAAGCAAGAAGGTTTGCCTCTGCCAAATAGTTTTTTGTTTTACATATAATTAAATCTGAAATATATTTTCTTGAATCTGTAATAACAGCTTTTACCCTATCTGAAACGGTTTTTATTTCAAATCCTGGGAACCAGCTTATTTCAGCTTGCAATCGTTTTTTAGGATTAATCAATATGTTTTCTGCATTTTTGCAGATATTTTCATCAATATCAAAGCTTCTTTCTTCAGCCTGTTCATGAATAGTAGACTTAGAGCTTTCAGGCATACATTTTAAAATATAAAAAGGATTATCTATAAGTTTCATTTTAATCTTTATTTACTCTAAAACCTGGTGTCTTTTTATTCTTTTCAGATTTCGACTTATATGATTTAATAACTTTATCAATTGTTTCTTGAGATATATTGTCTAAATGCTCTTTTGCCGTTAATCTTGCGCTTTCCCTTAAAACAAAATCTACATCAGCCATTGATGAATTTTCCAATTCCTTGCTAAGTTTTTTGCTGTCTATTTCAGAGTGCGGCAATGGTTTTAAGAAATGATCAATAACCATTTCTATTTCTTCAGCAGTAGGCATTCCTACTTCAATGATATGATCAAATCTGCCTTTTCTTCTAATTGCAGAATCAATAGAACTAATCATATTCGTCATAGCAATAACCAAAACTTTATTGTCTTTTGCTTCAGGTATCCTTCTTAAAAATTCTCCAACTTCTTCTAAGTGATGTGTGTGAGTTGATTCTCTATTGCTTAAGAAAGATTCCATCTCATCAATAACAATAACCGAAGGTGCAGCTTCAACAGCATCATCAAATACTTTTGATATTTTCTTACTACTTTCGTGAATAAAAGAGCTACCTACAGTTGATGAATCAATATAAAAACATGGCCAATCAAGATATTCAGTTAATTTTTCTACTGCATAAGTTTTGCCGCATCCTGGAGGTCCCTGTAATATAAAAGGGGAGGGGAATTCAATTCCCATGCGTATATAGTATTCTGAATTCTCTACAACATCTATGACATAGTCTTTAAAAAAGCTTTCTAATTCCTTTCTTCCAGGTAATGAGAATTCTTTTTTTTCACTATTTGTTTCTTCTTTTTCTTCATTAGATAGTCGTTTATTTTTCGTTCTTACTTTTGAAAGAGTTAAATCTATTTCTGCAGCTTTGAATATTTCTTCATACTCTTCCTTTGAAACATTTATCATCAATTCCCTTATAATAGAATCATTATCTGCAGAAACCCTGACACCACCAGACATATATGATGCTAATACAGTTTTATCGTCTGCTTTATTGTCAGCATCAGGAACAGGTAAAACCAGACTAAGCTTTTCAACATAAATAGCGTTTTCAAAAGAATCTTTTATTCCTAGTTTTCTTGTATTGGATATAGCTTTAGCAAAAGAAAGCGCATCATCAAACTTTAAATATTTTTTAATTGCATGTATTGAATCAGGTGAACAAACTGGAGTAATCGGAATATCTTTATCAGAGTAAACAAAATAATAAGTATTCAAATCAACTGATATTTTTTCAAAAAAACCTTTATTAATACCTAAATCAAACCAATAATCAGCCAAATTTTCATTAACTATTAAACAATTCTGTTCAAAAAAACAGCTAAATATCTGCCAGTCATGAGAAGCAAACAGCAACTTCTTTAATACAAGATAATCTCTTAATTCATAATTTTGAGGGAACCAGCTAGCTATCATTTTTTAACTCTTTATTATATTTATTTCATCTAATAATAAATAATCGTTGTCGTCAACAATTCTAATCTTTGCCAATTCAAACAATACTTTTCGCAATCCATCAATGTCATTGGCACGAATCATGTTTTCTCCACGAATAATCAATAACTTATAAACCGACTTATCAGAATAGTTATAATGAGTATTTGCAGCATATTTAAACCGGTCAATAACATACCAGTCTTGTCTGATAAGAACATCAAAATTCAAATATCTAATTTCTTCAATAGAATTTTCAAAATTACGGTTGTTTCTTTCAATATCTCTTTTCGCCGAACGTCTTAATGCTTCAAAACTTTCTATTTCAGATTTTTTCGCATAAGGTCTAACACGCCTATCAAAAAAATCAGACATATCAGCCAGATCAATCTCTCGAACTTCTTTTATATGTTTCTTCTTTATTTTTGCTAAGAGTTTTTTTGCTTCAAGAAGACGTTCCTGAGCTTCTTGATTCTTCTCTATATCATCTGATTCAGAAACAAGATTCTTAATTTTATTAATTTTATCACGTATATCTATTATGTTTGAATCTTTTATTCCTTTATCTTCAATAAACTCAATTCTATCCGAAAGCTTTTCTGTGTCAGAAATAACTTTTTCTGTTGAAGTAGAATAATCTATCTGACCTTCCTGAGGAGAATAGAAATTGCGATCAGAGTCTATTGAGGTTCCTATACTTGGAATAGAGACATTTAGAATGATATTGCCCGAATCAAGCATTTCATATTCGCATATCAAATCAGCCCCAGCATTAATATTACTATCTATATCATTTCCACGGATTTTTAGAGTTCCAATATTGCGGTTATCTGTAATAGGGTCAGATATCTCTCCCTCAAATAATTTAAAATTTAAAGAACTGTTACTTCCAGCTTTTAAAGTTTCTGCAGCTTTAAAATGAGCATTCCCTTTTTTGGGGAGAGTATCACCAGCTTTAATAAGCCATTCAAGTCTTGTACCATTAGCATTATCATCTTTTACAGCAACGCCTATAGAATGACTAGCAGTTATTGAATCTATAACAGCAGCAGTTCTTGTTATTGTGAGAATGCTATTCGGAATATTTACAAGTCTTCCATAAGGATCAAAAACAAAGGCTTTAAAATTATTATCACCACTTTTTGAAAGATTTACAAACAAAGAAGCATTATTAGTCAGTTTCAGTTTGCCTGATGACCAACCGGTATCAAGACTATCTATCTGAAATTCACAGCCATCAATTATAGAACCTTCAATTTGAACTTTGACTCTTGCTTTTAATTCTGGAGTTCTTGATATATAAGCAAAAGAAAGTTTGATAGAACCTAATTGTGATGTTATTTTATTCTTTGAACTTTTTCTGGAATTATCATTAGATTTCCAGTCTATTGATTCAGCAAAAATAGCTGCACCTTCTGCAACAGCAGTCATTGGATTCAAATCATTACTACCTATTATTCCTATTCGGTCACAAATTTTATCTCTTAAGGGTTTGTAATTAGTAGGGCCACCGATGAATATAATTTTTTCTATATCTTTTGCAGTTAAGGAAGCTTTTTCTAAGGTTTCTTCAATAGCTTCTACCGATTCTTTAACTCTTTCATCTATAAAAGGCTCGATATCTTTTCTTGTTAATGGAATATCAATATAGATTTCTTCGTCAGACTCATCTCGTAATGAAGCCTCTAGTTCATTCAAGATTATATTTGTTTCCTCTCTGGACGAAAGTTCTATCTTAGCTCTTTCAACAGCCCAATAAGCCAATCTGATTAGTCTTTTATATTTATTGCTGGCATTTAGGTTTTGGGGCAGCTTGAATTCTTTCATAAGCCAGGGTTTTACTATATTATCAAAAATGGCTCTGTCTATATCTCTTCCACCACACATCTGAATGCCACCATTTGCTAAGAGGCTGACTCTGCTGTTATTGCTTTCAGCTATTGCAATATCCAAAGTTCCCCCACCTAAGTCATAAATGAGGAAAATGCCTTCAGTTTTATCATTCCTCATCACACTCATTACAGCAGCAACAGGTTCCTGCATCAAGGCGATTTTGCCAATACCAGCCATATTTGCTGCTTTTACGGTAGCATCTTTCTGCATCTGATTGAAAGCTGCCGGAATTGTAATTACAGTTCCAAGTTCTTCACTAGTTTTTACCTCTTCCGGAAGGTAGCCAAACAAAACCTTTAATATTTCAGCAGAACACTCTTCTGGTGTTTTTTCTTCTTTGATATATGAAAACTTAATCTTAGTGCTGCTTCCCATCAATCGCTTGAAAAGAAGAGCAGAATTATCAGGATAAATAGGGGCTATATCGTATGCTCTTTTTCCGACATATTTATTTCCTCTTTTATCTATTACTATCGCAGATGGTGTAACATCATTCTGTTCCGGACTCTTAAAAATACGAACATGCTCTCCATCAAAAGATGCAATAGAACTATTTGTTGTTCCTAAATCTATACCAATGTAATATTTTATCATATTATGCCTTTTCAACGATTATAGAACCCGAATGAACTATACTGCCATTTTCATCTATAATAGTAGGTTCAATAGTATGTTTAACATATAAATCATCTTCAGAGCCAAAATCTTCAATGTTAACAGGCGTTGCGGGTATCCCTGAAGAGTAGGGTTCTCCGTCAAATGTAACTAATTTTAAATCACAACTTGCTAAAACTTCTATAAGATTATTTTCATACCACTTTATTTTACTTAAATTCTTCTTTTGTTCTTTTAATTCAAGTAATGGAACAACACGTTCAAAAGATGTTTTCAAACGCCATGATTCTAATATAATTTTTAAAAAATTGCTAAAAGATAATGTTTTATCTTTCTGTTTTTTGTTATTCTGCTTTTTTAGACTCAATTACTTTTCCCTTACTATTATAATCTTTCTTTTGGTTTACTCTTATAATCATCCTGTTATTTCTCATATCCTCTTCTGATAATTCAAGTTTTTTAATTTTTTTATAATCATAATTATACCCCAAAATATCGCCAACTTTTTTATTTTTATCATAAGATTCTAAAGAAGAAATTGGTGAATACTTTAATTTTCTTTTGTATTCTCTATAGATTTTATCCTGCTCTAGTTCATAATTTATCATTTTTTTGTATTCATCATATTTCCTGGCATTTGATTTATTCTCTTGTCTTATAATTATTAGAAAAACCAGAGCAATAACCCATAACACAACTTGAAAAAAAACACTATAGTCAACTTTAATAGGAGATGCTTTTTCCTTAAATATTTTTAAATTATTAACGTTGACTACAGGAATCTTTGTTTCCTGATCTTCTTCCTCTGTATTACCCAAATCATCAAAAATATGAGAATTATCGGAGTTATAATGATTGTATTTCTTTAAATTATTTTCCGAAATATTGTAATCAGAAGAATTAGAATCATTTTGTTGTAAAGCTATTTCATGTTTATTAGGCTTTATTCCTTTGAATCCTAATCTCTTAGTCATATACAAACCATTTTTTCATCATATTTTATATAATTATACTATATTTTAAAGTAATCGTATCTTTATTTTAGAAAACTATTGTTTAGATTGTTTTTAATAACATAAATGAGTTAAAATGTATTGAATAAAATTCTTAGAACGAGGTCCGAAAAAATGGATATCAATTTTGAAATAGAACAAGAAATAGGCGTATTATCTGAAAGTGCTAGAGCATGGACAAAAGAATTAAATCTTGTTTCATGGAACGGTGCAAAAGCCAAGTTAGATATAAGAGATTGGTCCCCAGCTCATGAAAAGATGGGAAAAGGAATAACTTTAACTCAGGAAGAAGCTGAAGTTTTATACGATTTATTAGGCAAATACCTAGGCAAATAAATTATTAAAAGAATAGTTTAGATTGAAAAAAAATAATATCAATACTATAATAGCAAATTAACAATAAAAGAGATTAACTCTTTTATATTAAGGAGAATAACTATGGCAAATAACAAATATGCTGGAACCAAAACAGAAAAGAATCTATGGGAAGCCTTTGCAGGTGAATCTCAGGCAAGAAATAAATATACTTATTTCGCTTCAGTAGCAAAAAAAGCAGGCTATGAACAAATAGCTGAATTATTCCTTAAAACTGCTGAAAACGAAAAAGAACATGCAAAACTTTGGTTTAAAGCTCTGGGTGAAATTGGTGACACTCCAGCTAATCTTTTAAAAGCTGCTGAAGGCGAAAATGCTGAATGGACAGACATGTATGAAAGAATGGCAAAAGAAGCTGAAGAAGAAGGTTTCAAAGAATTAGCAGCTCAGTTTAGAGGTGTCGGTGCTATAGAAAAAGCTCATGAAGAAAGATACAGAGCACTATTACACAATATTGAAGCAATGGAAGTATTCAAAAAGAGTGGTGTTACTATGTGGGAATGCCGCAACTGTGGTCATATAGTAATTGGAACTGAAGCTCCCCAGGTTTGCCCAGTCTGCAATCATCCACAAAGCTATTTTGAAGTAAGAAAAGAAAACTACTAATAAATAATTATATAGGGTACAAAAAAGAATAGCCGAGAAGTAGGCTATTCTTTTTTTTTGAATATTTTTTATTTTTTTACATTTAGCCCTTACATATTTATAAAAAAGGGTTATAATAAATTTTATGATGTCATTAAATATAAAGAAATATGCATTATTGTTAGGGTTATCTGTAGCTCTCTCAGCAGGTACTACTCTTGCAGCACAGGAAGGAAATGATAAAATTAGTGCTAGCGATAAGCTGCTAGAAGAAGCTATGTCTTTATTAGACAAAGTAGAAATTAATTCTCCAAAGACTCGTTCCGATGTTGAATTAATTCGTAAGAAACTTTTGAAGTATAAAAACTTCAAAATTAAAAGCACTGACGACAATTCTCCAGAACTTATGTTCTCCAGAATGGGTTCTACAACTACTGCATACAGCAGAAATAACAAAGCAAAAAGAGTTGCTTTTTATAATTCCTGCAGAAATCTGAATGGTGATAATCTTAAGAAGAAACTTCATGATGAAGTAGCCAAGCATAAGGTTTATGACTATAAAGAAGCTCGCCGATTAATGTACACTCAAATAGACAATCGTAACGGTACACTAGAATGTGTATATACCGGTAAGGTTGTTTCTGTTCCAGCAGGTAAAATGCCTTCCGGAAATATAATAAACTGCGAACATACTTGGCCACAATCAAAAGGCGCTGTTGGCGATGCAAAAAGCGATATTCATCATCTTTTCCCGGCTGATCCAGATGCAAATAGCAAAAGAGGCAGCTTCCCATTTGGTTATGTAAAAGGCAATGATTTAAAGTTTAACGAAGGCGGTAGTAAATTTGACGGTGATGTTTTTGAAGTCAGAAGACAACATCGCGGAAACGTTGCCAGAGCAATGTTTTATTTCTCAACCGTTTATGAAATGCCAATAGATGCTGAACAAGAAGCTACTTTAAGAAAATGGCATAAAGAAGACCCTGTAGATGCTAATGAAATGGCTAGAAATGATGCTATTGAAGCATTACAGCAAAATAGAAATCCATATATAGATCATCCTGAATATGTTGAAAAAATAGCTGATTTCTAAATTAGACTTTCTGCTCAAAACAGAGTTACAAGAAAAACTTTGACTTGTAACTCTGTTTTTTTATGCTAAAATGCAAAGTATTATGAATAAATTTAAAACATTAGCAATTTGTTTCTTTACACTTTTCTTATCTCTGTCGTCTGTAAATGCAAAAGACAACACAAAAACTGATTCAGATTTAAAATTAAAACCTTTTCTGAAATCAAGCAAATTTCATTACAGCGACAAAACTAATATAATTAGTAATGAAAATTTACTAAACAAGGATGATCTGCAAAAGAAAGATGATCCTATAATAGGAAGTATAAGATTTCTAGATCTTTTCGAATGTAAAGATATGATATATAAAAGAGGCATATTTATCTGGTTGCCTCCGAATTATTCGAGAGATAATGGTCCTTATTCGGTTATATACTTTCATGATGCACAAAATCTCTTTTTACCTTCTAAGTCTTACTCTGGCTACGATTGGAAAGTAGACGAAACTATAACAAAACTTAGAGAAAACAAGGAAATTAAACCCTGTATAGTTGTAGGTATTCCTAATTCACCAGCTAGAGATAGTGAATTAAATCTATCTACAAGAGATGGTAAGGCATATTGTAATTTCGTTATTAACGAAGTTATGCCATTTATCAAAAAAAGATTTCCTGTTAGCAAGAGTAGGGGAGACCATATAATCGCAGGCTCATCTATGGGTGGTTTGATGTCATTCCAAATGGCTTATGAAAACCCAAATGTATTTGGTGGGGCAATATGTATGTCTTCAGCATTTCATAGAAAATTATCTGACATAATGGATAAAGTAAAAAATTCTACTCATGTTCCACTAAATGTAAAATTTTATATAGATACAGGCGAATTTGAACTAGTTGAAGAAGAATACGAAGATGAAAACATTACTACATTATATCAAGAAATGTTGGATATTCTAAAACAAAAAGGTTTTAAAGAAGACGTTAATTTAAAGTCTTATTTTCACAAAGGTGCTAAGCATCACGAAAAATACTGGGCAGAAAGGCTTAATATACCGCTTAAATTCTTACTGAAAAAACAGTAATACCAAAATTCAATATTATTATGTAAACCTAAATTCTTTAAAATATAAAGATAAGCCAAAGTAATAAAAATTCAAATTAATTATGTAAACTATAATAAATTATAATTTCAATAAACAACAAAAGGGGAATAATAGCACATAAAAATAAATATGATACCTTGCGGTTTTAAAAAAAATCGGGTAAAATTTTATAAATAACTTGGAGGTTAAGATGAAATTTAGAAAATCACTAATTATCGCAGCAGTAGCTGCAGCTCTTACAATGGGAAGTTTACCTGTACAAGCTGCAAAACCAATAAATGTATTGGTTGTAGACTCTGGTAGTGACTTTACACATAAAGTTCTTAATCCATTAGCTAATCCAATAAAAGCTGAATTAAACGGCAAATCAATGGTTGATGACGATAATAACGGTTACGTAGATGACATCTACGGTTGGAATTTTGTTGAAAACAATAAGACTCTTGTTAACCTTGAAGAAACTCCACCAGAATATGATAGAGTTCTCAAAGTTATGCAGTATATCAACAAAATGCAGCAATCCGGTAAGGAAGCATTCACCCCTGAAGAATGGAATTGGCTTGTTAAGAATTATAATGATCCAAAACTTGGCCCCTGGGTTAATTTCTGCGGTGGTTGGGCACATGGAACCCATTGCGCTGGCATTATTGCTTCAAATAATAAAGATGTAGCAATGAATGCAATCAGACATATTCCTACTGGAACTGCTCCAAAATCTTGGATAAGTGACGCTTTTGCAAGATTAAAATTTAAACTTCTTCAAAAGTTAACTGGTGCTAAGAGAGTTACTTATGCTGACTTAGAAGCTTATTTCTCTCAACTTGGTGAAGAATATACAAAAGAAATCCAGGCTCAGGCTAAATATATAGCTCAGTTCAATCCAAGATTAATTAACTGTTCTTTTGGTACTGAAAATTCTAATATTTTGAAGATGATGAAGTCCAATATGAAACAATGGGGTTTCAAAAATGTAACAGATGAAGAAGCTCAGAAAGTTACAAATTTATTTGTTACAAAAGCCTTCCTTCCAAGAGATAAAGCATTCTTCGCTGGTTGCAAAAATGCTTTAGTTTTCATCGCTGCCGGCAACTCATCAGAAAATCTTGATGGTATGGTAACATCTCCAAATAATGTTCCGATACCAAATAAAATTGTTATTGCAGCTACAAATGAAAATCAAGCTCTAGCTGATTTCTCCTGCTATGGTGAAAATACAGTAGATGTTGCTGTTCCAGGCGTAAACATTTATGCTACTTATCCAAATAATAAAATGGGTTATATGTCTGGCACTTCAATGGCTTGTCCAAATGCATTAGGTATGGCTTCATTAGTTCTTAAGGCCAACCCAGATCTTACTCCAGTAGAATTAAAGAAGATTCTTATGGGAACAGTTGATGTTAAATCTTGGTTAAAAGGCAAAGTAAGAACTAGCGGCGTAATTAATGTAGAAAGAGCTGTATATGCAGCACAACAAGTAAAGAGTGGTAAAACTGTTGCTGATGCTATAAAAGAAGCTAAGACAAAAGTTGCAGATATGGCTGTTAAACGTGCTAAGACTTCTGGTCCAAACCTCAAAGATCCAGTTGTTAGAAAGATGTATTATTCTAACGTATTCTAATTTAAGTTAGAAAGAAAACGGTTTCATTAAAGTATGAAACCGTTTTTTTATTTATATGCATTATTTTATTATGAAGAAAAACAAATTAGGTTTTACATTTAAAGAACTTCTTATTGTAATCATAATAATTGCAACAGTTCTAAGTTTAAAGCCAACTCATTTTTCTGATTATAAAGGCTCTAAAGAAGAAGCGATAAAAAAGGCCTGTTTTTCAAACTTAAGAGTTCTTCAAAATGCCATAGAAAAATATAATGAGGAAAATGACAATAAGATGTCTACATTAGATCAGGAAATTTTATTAAGCAAAAAATATATTTCAGACATAATTGAAGATAGAAAACCAGACAAGCGATGCAAATATTTAAGTGAAGGTGATCTTTCTACAGAAGGTTATATTTACTGTGAATACCACGGCGATTTATCACAACAGCATAGAAAATGGTTAAAAAAGTAATAAATCATACCATCAATATTATATAAACAACAAGAATAAACGAGTTATGTAAGCCAATAAGTTTGCATAACTCGCACAAATATTATGTAAGCCTTATGGTTTGAAAAGCATTAAGATTATAAATAAAAACAAACGTGTTATATAAGCCAATAAGTTTGCATAACTCGCACAAATATTATGTAAGACTTATGGCTTGTAAAACATTAAGATTATAAATAAGAAAAAGCGAGTTATGTAAGCCAATAAGTTTGCATAACTAACAAATATATTATGTAAGTCTAATTGTTTGAAAACCATCAAGATTATAAAAACTATAAGAATAAGCGAGTTATGTAAGACATTAGGTTTGCATAACTCGCACAAATATTATGTAAGCCTTATGGTTTGAAAAAAAATAGGTATTATTTAAAACAATTATTTTTTGATAAAAACAAATAAAAATAATAAGCGTGTTATGTAAGACATTAGGTTTGCATAACACGCAGATATATTATGTAAGCCTTTAGGTTTACATAATATATATTATCGGACGTTTATGTTTTTATTTCCCTTTCATTCAAAATTTTATATTATAATAAAAGAAAGGATTTATCTCAGAGAAAAAAATGTCACGTTATAATGGCCCAATTAAAGATCGTAACCTTACAATCATAGATTTTATTATTATAGGTATAAGTTTATTTTTTGTTGTATTTACTATTTTAGTTATGCCAAAGAATAAAGAAGATGCAGAATTTTTTATAAAAATATTATCAACCATCTTCTTATTGTTAGTAGTTATAGGATATATAATTCATAACATCCATAAAAACAAAATGATAAATGATAAAATCTCATATGATGAAAGAAAAAAACAAATAAAAGATTATATTTCAAAATCTGATTCAAAATATATTCCCACATTAGACGAACCCCTAAAAGAATTATCTTTTGTAGAATTCTTTCATAGTAAAGAAAAACTTACGTTTGCAGATGTATTTGAACAAATAATTAACAATCAAACAATCTATGTCGGAGACTTGGAATGGTCAACTTTTGAGACAGAAACAAGGAATAAAAGAGTCATAGTTAGAAATAAATACAATTATGAAAATTATAAAGAAATTACTGAAACAATAAAACACGAAATTAAGCATTTCGTAACTATGTGCGTATTATTCGACAAGTCTTTTATTCTTCCTGATTTTCAAATTAGATATGAAACAACAAAAGACAAAATCTTAGAATTATTAAATCTAAATGAAGTACAAGATATAGATTTTTCATCAGATAAAGCCTTCTCAGATATGTGGTTATTGAGTTCAAATGAAAGTGAAAACATTGTTAGAGACTTTTTCAATAATAGTATAAGGGCTAATTTTGTTAAATTAAATAGTAAAAATTACTTAATATGTGCACATCGAAATATGATTTATATTCTAACGATTAAACCAATAGATCCTCATAATTACTATACGCTTGCAAAGGAATTGCTTAATATAAGAGACATTTTAAAATTAAATAAAAAATACTATAAAGACAATAAACAAAAGTAAATAGATTCAAATCTATATATAAACTTGACTAAAAACTACTAAATAATTAAAATGTACCCCATGAATTTGACATATTTAACAACAGAAGAACTTTCAGTTCTAGAAAAAGCAAATACGTTTGTAATTGTACCACTAGGTTCAGTTGAACAACATGGACCTCATCTTCCTTTTGGAACTAAAACATTTATTGCTGAAACCATAGCATATATGGCAGTCAATAGATTAAAAAAAGAAGAATATAGCTGTTTAATAGCCCCAACTTTACCATATATACCATGCCAGAATAATGCAGGATTTCCAAGTTGTTTTTCAATGTCAGCAAGGACATATTCCGATGCATTATATGATATTGGTAATTCTTTTGCTAATGATGGTTTCAGATGTTTATTCTTTGTAAATATGTCTGTTTCTCCAGATGCATTAAAAGCTGTAAACACTGCAATTCAAGATTTAAATGCACTACCAGACTTTATGGCTTTTGATCCAATGCCATTATGGAATTTCTCAAACGATGACAAAATAGCGCAGTTTCTTACAAATATGAATTTAGATTCTAAGAATGAAATTCATGCAGATATAAAAGAAACGAGTGCATTATTATCCTTAGATCCTTCTTTAATTAAATATAAAAATCTTCATGATCTTCCAGATTGTAATGTAAATAAAAGCTGGGAAATGCTAAAAGGTAATTTTTCATTTAAAGAAATGGGCTCTGAAAATGGCTATTTAGGTTCTCCTTCTAAAGCATCCAAAGAAATGGGTGAACTTTATCTAACCCAAGCTTCTATAGCTTTAGCCGAGTCTATGAAATTTGTAAGTCAGGGGAATGAACTACCAGAATTGCCATTGCCAATAAGAATGCTCTTAAAGATGGTCGACTTGGATGAAATGTGACCATCTACCACTTAACACTTAACACATACCACCCATCACCTATCACCTACCACCTATCACTAATCACTTACCACTAATTTCTAAATAAGTAATTCTTTCGATTGGTTTACATAATAACCATGATATTTACCGATTTTAAATAATTGATATAATTTTACTTAAATTATCAAGTAATTTTTAGCAACTTTAATGTAAAGTTACTAAAATTGGATTGACAATTTTCCGAAATATTAATATCATCAAGCAAATTTTTAAAAATTGTGGAGTTTTTATGGCAAATATTTCCGATTTTTTTGGCGAACTAGTTTTTAATAAAAAAGTTATGCGAGAACGTTTAAGTAGTGACACATACGAAAAATTAATGTCTACAATACAGAATGGTTCTCCACTAGATGATTCTATTGCTGAAAATATAGCTCATGCTATGAAAGAATGGGCAATCAGCAATGGAGCAACACATTTTACACACTGGTTCCAACCTCAAAGAGGCGGAACAGCAGAAAAGCATGATTCATTCATTACCTATACAGACAACTGGGAAATAGTAGAAAGATTTTCTGGGAAACAGCTGATTCAAAGCGAACCAGACGCATCTTCCTTCCCATCTGGTGGTATACGCTCAACTTTTGAAGCTAGAGGATACACTGCCTGGGATCCAACCTCCCCTGCTTTCTTATTAGAAACAGGTAAAACAAAAACTTTGGTAATACCATCTGTTTTTCTTTCTTGGACCGGTGAAGTATTAGACTTAAAAACTCCTTATTTAAGATCAGTCAGAAGTCTAAACGATGCTTGCATTAAACTGCAGAGAATGCTAGGCAACAGAATGGCTAGACGAATTACTGTTAATTGCGGTCCTGAACAAGAATACTTTGTAGTATCCAAAAAACTATATGATTCTAGACCAGATTTAAGAATATGTGGAAGAACTCTATTTGGTTGCTTGCCTCCGAAAGGGCAACAGATGGAAGACCATTATCTAGGAGCTATTCCAGAAAAAATGACTAAATTTATGGAAACCTTAGACCATGAATTATATAGAAGAGGTATTCCAGCTAAAACCAGACACAATGAAGTATCTCCAAATCAGTTTGAATTAGCTGTATTGTTTGAAGATGCAAATCTTGCAATAGACCACAATCTACAACTTATGAATGTTATGAAAGGAGTTGCTGAAGAATTTGGCCTGGTAGTTCTATTACATGAAAAACCTTATGCTGGATTAAATGGGTCAGGGAAACATGTCAACTGGTCTATTGGTGATAATACCGGAACAAACTACTTAGAACCCTCTGCTTCACCTTTAAAAAATATAAACTTCTTGATAACTCTTGGGGCTTTAATGCTTGGAGTTGATAAATTTGGCGGCTTATTAAGAGCCAGTGTTGCAGATGCCGGGAACGACCATAGATTAGGTGCTAATGAAGCTCCGCCAGCAATAATGTCTATTTACTTAGGTGAATATCTGACAAAACTCATAGATCAGATTGAAAATACAGATAATCTTAACGAACAGACAATGGCCAACATAAATCTTGGTGTACGCAACCTTCCAAAAATATCTAAGGATTATTCTGACAGAAATAGAACTTCACCAATAGCATTTACTGGAAATAAATTTGAATTCAGAGCTGTAGGTTCTTCTCAAAATCCAGCAGAAGCTGTTACTATTCTAAATCAGCTTTGTACTTATGGCTTATTTACGATAGAAAAAAGAATGGCTCAAAATAAAAATATGGATGTTAGAGAAAGTGCCTTAAGAGTTTTAAAAGAAGTTTTTAAAGAAACAAGAAGAATCAGATTTGAAGGTAATGGTTATTCTGAATCCTGGGAAGAAACAGGAACCAGATTAGGACTTCCAAATGCTAAAAATACTCCTGCTGCCCTACCCTCTTACTTGACAAAAGATGCAATAGAATTAATGGAAAGAACTCATGTTTTGACAGAAAGAGAAGTTAAGGCAAAAGTCGATATCAAACTAGAAACCTATGTTAAGACAAAGGAAATCGAATATAAGACAGCTACAAACATTGCAAGAACTTTGATTTTGCCAGCATTAACCAAGCAAATTTCCTTGTCTGCAACGGCTGCAGCAAATATGAAAAACGCTGGTTGTCCTTCAGAAATTCTTATTGAAGAAGTCAAAACTTTTGAAAATCTTTACATAAGAATTAAAGAAAAAACCAACGAGTTAGAAGATATTATCTCTACTTCTCAGAATGATTTATTTTCTAAGGCTAAGTTTTTTGCAGATAAAGCAGAAAAAGCTTTAGAGGCGCTGAGAATCTATGTTGATAATACAGAAGAACTCATTGCTGACGAATTTTGGCCAATGGCTAAGTATCAGGATTTACTTACAATACTTTAAGGTTTATAAATGTACACAAAAAAAATAATATTTTTTTAATAAGTACTAGATTTTTAATAAAGAAAGTGATATAAATATTAATCCCATATAAACCCGTAACAAAAACCTTAAGTTCTCTAAAGGAACTTACTAAAACAACCAGATTGGGAGTAAATAAAATGTACGCCATTATTGAATTAGGTGGAAGACAGTATAATGTTGAAAAAGGCAGCAGAATTCGCTGCGAAAAACTCGATCAGGCTGCTAACGAAACTTTAACTATCGATAAAGTTTTGATGGTTAAAGATGGCGACAATATGCAGATTGGTCAGCCCTATGTAAAGGGTGCTCAGGTATCAGCCAAGGTTGTTGGTCATGGCCGTGGTAAAAAGATTCTTGTTCTTAAATATAAGAGCAAAGTAAACTATCGCCGCAAATATGGTCATAGACAACATTTCACAGCCCTCGAAATCCAAGATATCAAGGCTTAATGATTGTTATCTCTTTCTCTGAGGTAGCTTCAAATAAGTTAGAATTAACCGTAAAAGGACATAGTTCTAACAAAAAAGGCGAAGATATCGTTTGTGCTGCAGTATCTGCATTAACACAAACATTTGTCAGAGGAATTGAAAAAAACTTAAAAGCTGAATTTAAAGGTAAATTTCAGTCAGGTGATTGCGAATTACTAATTGAAGTTCCGATAGAATCAGCAAAAGAGTTTAAAATTATTAGTGAAATTTTTAAAGAAGGGTTCCATAAGATTTCAGAATCTTATCCGGAACAGGTTAAATTGAATTAGTCAGGAGATTTATCATGGCTCATAAAAAGGGACAAGGCTCATCAACCAATGGTAGAGAGTCTAATGCACAACGACTTGGTATTAAAAAATATGCTGGCGAAAAAGTTATCGCTGGTAATATTATAGTTAGACAGAACGGTACTAAAATCCATCCAGCACTTAATGTTGGTATTGGTAAAGACGATACTCTTTTCGCTCTTACCGATGGTACTGTTAAGTTCTTGTGGTACAAGGGAAAACATGCTGTTAGCGTAATTCCTGAAGTTGAACAAGCTGCTAACTAATCAATAATTAAAATAAAGAACCTGTTTCTATAAGTATAGAACAGGTTCTTTGTTTTTTAGTTAAAGTCGCAAACAAAGAACTACGCGACTATCACGTAGTTTTCCTATAAAAAAACGCTTACATTAAAGTAAGCGTTTTTTTGTTCTTATTCGAAGAATTTGGAATCCGGAGCTTTTCTCTTAATAAATCTACCCTGCCCTTTTTCACCTAACCAGCCTTTTGAATCATCAAAAATAACTTTTCCTCGAAGAATTGTCATTGCATTTTTCCCTTTAATCTTTAAGCCTTCATATACAGAATAGTCATTATTCATATGAAGATTCTTCTGAGTAATAGTCTGTTCAGCATTCTGGTCGAAAATCATTATATCTGCATCAGTTCCAGGTATTAAAGAGCCCTTTTCGGGGTACATTCCAAAAATCTTAGCTGGATTTTCAGTTATACTCTTTATAGCAATACCCAAATCGACTTTGCCGTTTAAAGCACCATTCAAAACAAGTTCTGGCATAGTTTCAATTCCAGGTATACCCATTGGGAGTCTATTAATAGAACCACCCCAGGTATCTTTATCCTTTTTATTAAATGGACAATGGTCTGTTGCTACCATAGCTACACTTTCATTATTTAGACAATTCCAGATTCGATCTTGCTGACCAAGAGGTCTTACTGGCGGACAGCAGCCCCAATAGTGACCATTTGGTCTATCAAAAACAGAATCATCTAAATATAAGTATTGTGGACAGGTTTCGCCACTTACAGGTGCTCCGTTAATTTTTTCATCTTCTAAGGTTTCTGCTCCTTCACCGCTTGAAATATGAACTATATGGGCTTTACATCCAGTAAATCTTGCAAATTTACAAACTCTTGATATAGCTTCACTTTCAGTAAATACTGGTCTAGTTGTTCTTAGAGCAGTAATTCCTAATTCATTTCTCTTTTCAGCTTCATTTGTTAAATAATCAATGACCAGACCATTTTCAGCATGAACAGTAACAAGAATATTATGTAGTTTACATAATTCCATTATTCTATATAGGTTTTCGTCATTCTGCATTCTGCCTATCTTATTGTAAGCTGTAAAAATCTTAAAACTCATTATCCCCAAGTCTGGAAGTAATTTAATCTGATTAGCTACTTCTTCTGTAAATTGTGCAATACAAGCATGTAAAGAATAATCAATGGCGGCAGGTTTTGCTTCTTCAAAACGTCTATTAATACTAGAAATCAAACCTTCTCGATTTTCCTGAGCAGTAAAATCTATAAATGTAGTCACTCCACCTGCAGCACCTGCAATACTTCCAGTATAAAAGTCATCAGAGGCTATAGAATCATAAAAAGGTAAAGAAAAATGTGTATGCGCATCAACAGCACCTGGTAAAACCCATTTTCCCTTAGCATCTATTTCTTTTTTACCACTTAAATTCTGTCCGATTGCTGATATTTTCTCGCCTTCTATAGCTAAATCTGCATTAACAAATGAATTTTCAAAGAAAATCAGCCCATTTTTAATTACTAAGTCAAACATTCATTACTCCTTTAATCATTAATCTTACATCTTATATCTTACATCTTATATCTAAATTATAGTTAAAAAATATTGTACACCCTCCGATTCAATTAATCAAATCATGAGGAGATTATAAAAATGAAAAACGAAAATGTCTTACTTAGCATTATTGCCGTTCTTTTTTGTTCTTTTATTTTTACCTTTTATAAATACAGACAGAAAAGAAGATTACTACAAAAAGATAGAATCAGAGATTTATCCTGGTTTGGTGTAAAAAAAGCAAGAAAACAATAAATTAATTCAAATATAGAAAATATAAGAGACTATAGCCTGTTTTTTATATTTAGCTAAAAAGTATTTCCCTTTCCCTAAATATTATAAAAACTGTGCTTAGTCTCTATTATTCAATTTTTATAAAGATAATCTTTTTTGAGGAATTACAATGACATTTAAATCCATATTATTACCCCTTATGTTTTGCGGGATTTACTTTACTTATGTGATGCCTATTCTAACATATTTCTATTATCTTACTACCGCGAAATAGCATTAAAGACCTTTTAATAAAATTAGATTTTAATAATCTTTTATCTAAAAAATAATGCTTAATACTACTGTTTTATGTTATTAGTATCTTATGGCAAATAAAACAGTTGAATTTAAGCGGAAAATTATCTCTTTAATTCGAAATAGAGAAATTAAAGAAGCTCTAAAGGTTTTTCATAAGAATTTTACGGCAGAAAAACCAGCAGAGCTTGAATTTATAAAAAATGTCTATGTAGAATTAAACCGTCTTGATTTAAACAAAGAAAATTTTGAATTATTAGCAGAAATAGGTATTTGGTATCCTGACAGTGTTGAGTTTCAGGAGATATTTGAAAATGCAACAAATACTTATGTTGGAAGCTTAATATTACAAGCAAATAATATTAATTTCCAAAGAATTGAAAAAGCCAAAAGTCTGGAAGACAGTTTAAAGCGTGCAGATTCTCTAACAAGAGAAAAAATGCAGATAGAAAATGCCAAACAATTAACTGCTTTAAATGAAAAATCAAAAGAATTATTTAAACTGGCAGTTAGTCTATCTCCTAAGAATCTTTCTGCTTATAGAGGTTGGCTTGAATGCTGCAAAGTTTCTGGCGATAAAGAAGAAGAAAAAAATGTTCAAGACATAATAGATTCTTTAACACCTTCATATAAAAATCAGGTGGCCGCAATTAAATCTACAAAAACAGAAAATCAGGAAGAATCAAAAGAAGTTCCTGAAGAACCAGTTGTTGATTTACGCGGTGATTTAGAAAAACTCTTTAATGAAAAAAAATATAAAGAATTAATTGAGCTTGTTGAAAAAAATGAAACTTCAAATGATTTCCCACCTGAAGGTCTTCTTTTAAAAGCAAAAGCATTCGTTGAATTAAAACAATTTAAAGCTGCTGACAAAGCATTGTTTGATGCAGAAAGAGCTAATACTGATTATCATTCTTTGAAAGAAACCAAAGAAGCTATTGGTGAAGTTAAGTTTAAACTATATACAAAAGCTGGAAGTCATTTTTTATCTAGAGCAATAAAACTAGGAATACCATTGGGTATACAGAATTTTCAAAAGGCTAAGTTTTGTTTAACTAAAGCAATTGAAATCAATCCTGATGATATTAATGTTTTAGATATGACTTATTCTGCACTTAAATATCTAGGTGAAAATGAAGAAGCTTTTAAAATAAAAGCCGCAATATACTCATTAAAATCTAATTTTAAAACAACTTATGATTCATCTTATAATCAAACCCTGTGTTTTATTGCAACTTATGCTTTTTATGATAAACCTTCAATTGTTAATGATTTTAGATGGTTTAGAAGAGAGTATTTATTAAATAATAGATTTGGACGAGAAATCAACTCTTTATATGTTTGCGTCAGTAGTCAGCTAACAAAAGCATTAGATAAGAATAATACTATTAGAGAAATATTTAGAATAATTCTTTATTTCCCATTTTTTATAATAAAGCTGCTTCAATTGATAAGTAAGAACAGGCGGACTAATTCACTATGACTAGAAATAAAATTCTAACTTCCATATCTTTGTTGTTCTTTTTTATATTACTGTCACTTAGTGTTTCTTTTGCTGAAGAAATAAGAATAGGTATTGAACCAGACAATTTTTTTACTACTCTTCGTGCACAGAGTTTTTCTGGTAAATGGCAACTTCAACTTTTTAAAAAAACTGCTACAGGAACAATAGTTGTAACAGAAGACATACTAGGCGGAGAAGATGCTGTTTTAATGCTTATTCCTAAAGGGATAATAGTCAGAATGTCCTCTTTGAAGAATCTTGACGAAGGCTATGACAGTGCTAAAATCGTTGGAGGCGAATTGCTTAACCTGGAACTACCTCAGCAATCTCCAAGAATACTTCAAGGTAAACTAGATATTACAATTCTAGACAAAGAACAATTATGTATAGTTAATACAGTAAATATTAACAATTATACAATTTCTTGTGCTTCTTCAGAAATAATAACATGCGAACCTGAAGCTGCAAAAGCTCATATTGTAGCTGTTGAAACAAAAATCCACTATTTGAAATCTCATTCAAAACATCCCGATGACCCATTTGATGTATGTGACGGCAAACACTGTGTTGTTTATCCTGGAACAGGGTCTAATAGAGAACTTATTGAGTTATTGTATCCAACAATAAGTAATCATCTTATATATTATAAGGATAAACTTATATTTCCTCGATATCATCATACTTGCGGCGGTAAAATTTCTTCAGCCAAGGATGTATATGGTTTAAACAATGAACCGTATCACCCATCACATAGTGATTTAAAAGATAATAAAGGATCAGAAAACTGTTTTCACAGTCCCTCATTCCATTGGACCCTCGAAATTCCAATCGCTACAATAGAAGATTTTCTTTCTCTTGAATTTGCTGGTGGTGCTAGTAATGTATTTACCAAAAGTGAACCCATAAAAGTTAATAATGATGGAAGAATTCTAATGGTCAGAATATTAGGAAGAAAAATCAAAGAGATTCAAGGAATAGAATTCTTAGAACATTTACATAATTTTTACGGTATAAATAGTATTAAAAGCATGAGATACACCATTGAAAAATTACGCCGTTCTATGCTTGTTAGAGGTATGGGCGAAGGAGACGGTGTTGGAATGTGTCTTTACGGGGCAGATGGATTAGCGAAAAAAGGAATGAATTATAAAGAAATTTTGAATTTTTATTTCCCAGGAACAACTCTAAAATAGAAATAGAAAAAGAGCCGAAAATAAATTCGACTCTTTTTAAATCACATGCCACCTTCGGTGTATTCCACAGAAAGGAATATACTAAAAACAGTAGCTATGAATAAAATAAAAGCATTCATAGTGAATATAACTCCGAATTGTTATATTATTTCATCGGTATAAACAAATATAAAATTTATAACTCTTTCATAAAATGATTGACCTCAGTATTTTAAATAAAGAACAAAGATTAGCGGTTTCAACCCTGGAAGGACCAGTTTTATGTATTGCTGGAGCTGGTTCTGGAAAAACTATGACCCTAACCTATCGTGTTGCTAATTTAATTGATAATGGAATTAATCCAGCATCTATATTGCTTTTAACCTTCACCAAGAAAGCTGCTAATGATATGCTTCAAAGAGTAAAGAATTTAGTTGGTGATATGGGGAAAGCAGTTGAAGGCGGAACCTTTCATCGTTTTGCTGCCATAACAATCTCAAAATACTGTGAAAGACTAAATATAAACAAGAACTTTAGTGTTTTAGACGATAATGATTCTATTGAAATTCTTCAGTCTTTTAAAGACTCAAATAGCCCAGACTATAAAGTCTTTAATACAAGATTAAGCAAGAACCTAATATTTCAAATTATATCTAAAGCAAGAAATCATTCAAAAAGTTTACAGGAAATAACCGATCTATACTATCCAAATCATGACATTGAATATAAAAGTATCGAAAATATATACAATGTTTATTCAAAATATAAACATGAAAATAATCTGTTAGATTATGATGATTTGTTAGAATATCTATATAAGCTTTTACTAATGCCTGATATAAGACAACTAATCTGTGAGCAGTATCAATACGTGATGGTAGACGAATATCAGGATACAAATCTGATACAATCTAAGATTACAAGTCTTTTATCAAGCGGAGAGAACATAATGGTTGTAGGAGACGATTCTCAAAGTATTTATTCGTTTAGAGGAAGTAGAATAGATAATATTTTTGAGTTCAATAAGCTTTTTCCTAGATGTAAGATAATTAAATTGGAAAAAAATTACAGAAGTTTCGGCCATATTCTTAACGGCTGCAACAGCTTGATTGAAAACTCATCAAAATTCATAAAAAAGCATTTGTATACAGATAAGCCTGTTGGCAACAAAATAATAATAGTTAAATGCTTGTCAGAAAAGGAAGAAGCTAATCTTGTAGCCCATAGAATACTTCAATTATATAATTCTGGTTATTCTTTAAATGATATGGCTGTTTTATTCAGGAATTCCAATTATTCTTATGAACTAGAAGTCGAATTGGCCAAAAGATTTATACCTTATAAAAAAATAGGTGGAGCAAGAATTTTTGATTCTGGTCATATTAGAGATATTATCAGCTATTTAAGAATATTAAATAATCCCTACGATAAAGTAGCCTGGTTAAAAATTCTAATGCTAATAAAGGGAATAGGAATTCAATCTGCAACCAACATTTTTACTTCAGTTTCAAATCAGTTAGAGCCCTATGATTTATCAAAAATCAAAATTAAGTCTGAAATCAGAAAAGAATTGAATAAGTTGTCTCAAATGCTATTAAATGCAGCAAAGTATATTTCAAAAGAACCTATACTTCTTATAAATATAATACTAGACTACTATCTGCCAATATTAAAGGATAAGAGTCCAGAAAACTTCTCTAATAGTGTCAAAGAATTAGACCAGTTTACTTATATTTCAGAAAAATATCATTCTTTGCACGATTTGTTATCAGAAATATATATAGATTCACAATTTGACAATTCTCAAAATCAATCAAGCAATAACTCTATGTTTCTTACCCTATCAACAATACATTCCGCAAAAGGGTTAGAATGGAAACAGGTTTTTATTATTAGTGCACTAGAAGGCCGTTTCCCCTCAAAAACAAGTATAAAAAATAGAGATGAATTGGAAGAAGAAAGACGTTTAATGTATGTAGCTATGACTAGAGCAATGGAGGGCCTGACTATTTCTTACCCTTCAGGTATATGGGACAAAACCAGCCATGAGTTTTTATCTATGCCTTCAAGATTTATAAATGAAATTTCAAAAGATAATATAGAAGTTTGGCAGATAAAACACTAATTATATTTATTTGAGTCTTCTCATATGCTATAATAATAGTATCTATATATTTGGAGTTTTTCAATTGGTTAGAAATCTTGCTATTATAACTTGCATATTAATAAGTATTTTAGGTGGTATGTTAATATATGATTATTTTCAGATTCCATCTAAAAATTTGATAATTATTTATACATCTAATTTAAGAGGTCAAATTAAACCTTTTGAAGGAACTGTTGAAGGAAGACAATATAACCAGGTCGGCGGTTTAGCTTTCATTAAAGGGTTCATAAAAAAAATGTCTCAACCCTTCAGTTACAAACCAGAAGAAGTCTTACTCCTGGATACTGGTGATGCTATTTTTGGAACTGCTGAAGCAACTCTTACTATGGGTGAAATGCCTTTAAGATTAATGAGCAAGGCTGGTTATGATGCAATGGCAATTGGAAATATGGAATTTGAATTCGGCTTTGAAGCTTTAAAGAATTTTGCTCAAAGCAATATTATTCCAATGTTAGCTTGTAATTACAGAGATGTTTCATCTCCAATCGGCAATACTTTTAAACCAGGAATTATTGTTGAAAAAAGCGGAGTCAAAATAGGTGTAATAGGTTTAGGGCAAAATGATATCGCAAGAAATACAAGACAAGACAATATTATAAATCTAGAAGTTACAGATATGGTAAATTCTGTTCAGAATACAGCATCTTTGCTAAAAGAAAAAGGTGCAGAAATTATTGTTTTGCTTTCTCATGAACCAACCATTGGCAATAACCCAAATTTACCAAAAATGTTCCCTGATGTTGATATAGTTATAGGAGATCTAATTGGCCCTGCGTCAACAAATTTTGGACAAAAACCCTTAGTTTGCCAAACCGCACCAGGCAGAGGCGCTGGTGTAGGTATAATCAAAATAGTTTATCAGTCTGGGAAATGGCAAGTAGAACAAGGATTACATAGAATATTAGCTATTGATTCTTCTGCAGTTGAACCAGATGCTGAATTATCACAGGAAATTTCGAAATTTGAATCTAAAATTGATAATCTTTTAGATGAAGTTGTGACAACAAGCAAAGGACAGTTTAATCATTCTTACCTTGAAGAATCAACTATTGGAGCTTTAATAGCTGATAGTATGAAAGAAGCTACTGGAGCCGACGTTGCTCTGACTAATTCTGGCGGAATTAAATCTGTTATATACGAAGGCCAGGTTACCTTAAGAAATCTATATGAAATACTACCTTTTGAAAATAATCTAATAACAGTTGAATTACCTGGAAATGAACTAGAAACACTTATAGAACAAAGCTTGTGCGATAGTAAATCAGGTTTTCTTCAATCATCTGGAATAACTTGCATGTATTCTACTATTAACCCAGGTGGATGCAGAATTATTCAGCTAGATATCAATGATAAGCCTATTGAATTCAATTCCACATATACTGTTGCAATTAATGACTTTATGTATGCCAATACTATGGATTGGCCTGAACTTTCAGCAGGGAAAAATCCCAAGATACGAGGAATGATTAGAGAAAGCTTTAAGGATTACCTGAAAAAAAGAAGCAGTATATCGCCAAATTCTGTTTCTCAATACAAAGAATCTGATGATGATGTAGTTACAAGATTCCCTCTTACTACTGAATTGGTTACTCTATCAACACCAGTTACTCAAGACGTTAAGACACATTATGAATATTCAACTCTTGTCTGTGAAATGATAAGAAAAGAAACTCAATCTGATTTTGCTTTAATGCCTGCTTCTCTGGTTCGCAGAACAAGAGAACCATTACAAGTTGTAACAATGTCTAAAGTATTATCAGATTTCTCTTCAAAAGAAGGTGTTTCTGTTGTTGAAATGACAGGCAAAATGATAAACACTGTCTTAGCAGATAGCTTTAAAGCTCAGAATAATATTAGTTTCGCAGGTTTTTCTATAGAAAAAACAGATAATTCTTTTAAGATTTATCCATGGAACGATAGTTTCGAAGAAGACACTTTATATAAAGTTGCTGTAAATGAAGGGTTTGTTGATCAATTAAATAATATTACCCATTCTAACCTTAAAAAGAACAAAAGATTTTCTGATATCAGAAGAACCTTTATAGACGGTTTAAGAAAAGTAGACGGAAAGGTTGAACTAAAACGTGTTTTTTATTAATTTAATCAATAATAAAAAAATTAAATTTAAGATTATATTTTTATTTGTAATCATACTTATTCTTCCTCTAACTGTTCTGACTATTATATCTTTAAACAGAACTTATACCGTTGCAGAAAACAATATAAATAGAGACTTAACCCATGCAACAAAACTTTTCAGAGACAGTCTTGAAGATCTGATTGATTCTTTAAAACTTCGTGCCAAGACGCTTGTAGACTTTGAAATAGATTCATTAGCTATAAATGACTTTCCAGCAAAGGAAACTCTGCCCATATTTGAAAGTGAACTTATTAAATCTGATTTAGATTACATAGCCTTGGTTGAAGATAGGTCTTATGCAAAACTTCAGGTTGGGAAACTGGCAAATGAAACTCTAAGACATATTATATTCCCAGCTATATGTCACAGTTCTCTAGGGGTTAATATCTATGTAATAAACGACGAACCCTGGATTTTTGCTTCAGCTATGGTTACAAAAGTTAAGACAACCAGACCCCAACATCTGGTCTTTGCTCAGAAAATAAAGAATACATTTGCTGATAAACTAAAAGGAATCACAGACGCAGAATATTCTATTTATTACAATAATAAGAAACTTATTACTACACAAATGGATGTATACGCAAGACGTAAGACTGGAAACATCGTTGATAAACCAGAATTAGATAAAGGCGAATTCCTCTTACAAGGAAAGCCATATTCTTTTATTCATGATAAGGCTCTTCCAAACAGAATTTCAGATGATATAAAATTAGAAATTGCATTACCAAATTCTTCATATTCTGAATTAGGTAATAAAATGCAGTTAGACTTCCTGATATTTGGTGCATTAGGATTGTTATTGGCTTTAATTACAGGAACAATTCTTTCTATGAATATTGCCAAGCCAATTAATGAACTAGCCGAATCAACTTCTAAAGTATCTTCTGGCGATATGGAAATATCAAATACAATTAACCGAGAAGATGAAATAGGTATTCTCAGCAAAAATTTCACAGAAATGGTTAAGAATATCAAAGAAGAAAAAGAACAAAAAGAATCTCGAATGAAAGAATTGAACACATTATTTGAAATAAGTAATGCAGTTAATCTTTTTACAAATTCTGAAGAATTATTAAAGTTTATTTTATCCCATGCAATTGAAATACTACAAGCCGAACGTGGTTCTATTATGTTGTTGGATGACCAGACAGACGAATTAGTTATTAAAGTAGCGACTGGCGGCCGATATAGAGCAATTTCAAGTAATCCTATAAAACTAGGAGCTGGTGTTTGTGGCAAAGTTGCTTTTGACGGAATAGGTATTATTTGTAATGAAGGTTTCAAAGATTCTAGATTTAAAAACTTTGGCAGTATTATGCCTGTAGAAGATATTAACAGCTTAATCTGCGCTCCTTTAAAATTTAAAGAAGGAACTATTGGTGTTATAAACATCGTCAATAAGAAAAATAACCAGCTATTCAATAAAAATGATTTAAGTTTATTAACACTAATAGGTTCACAAGCTGCTGTTACAATTGAAAATAACAAACTTTACGAATTATCTATTACTGATGGAATGACGCATCTTTTTGTTCATCGCTATTTCCAAGCCAGATTAAGCGAAGAGTTACTAAGAGCTAGACGTTATGGCTTAAATTTAAGCTTGATAATGATAGACATAGATAATTTCAAAAAGTTTAATGATACCTATGGTCATCAAACAGGCGATTTAGTAATTCAAAAAGTAGCCTCATGCATAAAAGAAACAGTAAGAACAGCAATCGATATTCCCTGCCGTTATGGTGGAGAAGAAATGTGTATAATTCTTCCAGAAACAAAATCAGAAGAAGCTTTTATGACCGCTGAACGAGTAAGAAAAAATATTGCTTCATTAAGCGTAACCCATAGTTCAGGCGAACTTCACATTACTGTAAGCATAGGTGTAGCTTCATACCCACTTCATGCTAAAGACAAAGAATCATTGATAAAAGCCTCAGACAAAGCTATGTACGACAGTAAACAGGCTGGGAAAAATCAAACAACTATAGCCTCAGAAATAGCATCAAGTTAAAATAATAATTATTTTTCGGCTTCTGCCTTCAAAAGCATTTGATAAATCTGATATTTCTTTTGATAAACAGTTAAAGCCTGAAGAGTTTCTATTGTTTGAGGACCACTTTCCCTCAAACATCTGACATATTCGCTATAGGATTCTTGATAATCTTTCTGGGCTTTTTCTAAAACAGACTTTTCTTTTTCAAAAAGATTACCGTCAGAAGAATTTAAAACAGTATATTCATTAGAATTTACATTACCAGAAATAGTCGTTGTCTGCGTTTTATCAACCTGAGAAGACAATTCCTTCGAATTTTCATCACAGCCAATTGAACACAAAGTGTTAACAACTAGTAATATGTAAAATATTCTCTTCATAAACATGATTATAATAATCTTTTTATAATAGGTCAAGACAGCAAAAAAATACTATTGAAACAACAACACTAAACAAAAAGTAAGTTGAACCATAGCCCTATTTGTTGTATAATACTCCAAATAATCGCTTGAGAGAGACAAATACTCAAAGCTTTAATTGTGGAAAGGGGTATTTTTTATTTTTATGAAAACAGTCATAGAAAAAGGTTATATTTTCTACCAAGGCAAGTTTCAAGAATTAGATAAGATGATATTAGAAAAAGGTAAAATATCTGAAATCATTATCTCTTCAACAAAAGCCAAAAAAGGCAAAACTGCTCCCGCTGCCAAAAAGAAAAATGATGATATTGCAGAAACAATAGATTGCTCTGGTAAATATATTGTACCTGGTTTTATTGATCCTCATACCCATATTAGTTTAGATCAGAGTGGTATCGGTCATTTTGATAGCGATTCCAATGAAATTTATGGTCTAGTAACTCCTCAAATTCGTGCTTATGATGCTGTAAAAATGCGAGATATAGCTTTTAAGAATGCAATTAAAGGCGGAGTAACTACCGTTATGATTACCCCAGGTTCTGCAAATCCAATAGGTGGCCAGGCTTGCGTTGTTAAAGTAAAAGGCAAAGTTGTTGAAGAAGCTTGCGTTAAAGATAGCTGTGCTATGAAATTTGCTTTTGGCGAAAACCCCAAAGGTGTATATGGTAACCAGAAGAAGTTCCCTGCCACAAGAATGGGTACAGCAGCAGTAATTAGAGAATGGTTAATGAAAGCTCAAGATTATTTAAAACGTAAGAAAAATAAAGAATTCAAAGAACGTGATATCAAACTTGAAGCTATGATTCCATTAATTGAAGGTAAGATTCCTGTAAGAGCTCATGCACATCAGGCCGACGACATCATTACAGCTTACCGCATAGCTCAGGAATTTAATCTTGATATAGTTTTTGACCATTGTACTGAAGGTCATTTAATAGCAAAAGAACTTGGCAAATGGAAAGCTAAGGCTGTAGTTGGTCCAACACTTACAGGTCTGACAAAACCCGAAGTATCTCATAAATCTTTTGAAACTCCAAAAGTATTAATGGATGAAGGTTGTGTTGTAGCTTTTACTACAGACTACCCCATTATAAATATTGAAGCCTTAAACGTAACAGCTTCAATGGCTGTTAAATATGGTTTGGATGAAGATAAAGCAATTAAGGCATTGACAGAAAATGCTGCATTTATTCTTGGATTAGACAAAAGATTAGGTAAACTTGAAACAGGATTCGATGCAGATGTTGTTGTTTGGGACGGTCATCCTCTTGATACAAGATCTAAGCCTGAATATGTATTCATTGACGGGGATAAGGTTCTTGAAAATAAATAAGATTTAAAGAGGAAATAGATGTCAATTATATTTAATAACGTTCGTATAATTAAAGACGGCATGTTTTTCCCAAGCCAAAAAGTTTTGGTTGAAAATGGCGAAATAACAATGGTCGGTTCTAGTATCCACAAGAACGTTGATAAGATTATTGAATGTAACCAAAAGTATTTAATTCCAGGATTAATTGATGCGCATAGCCATTTAGGTCTCACAGATACCTGCGAACAATTAGATGACTCTTCTGAATTCTACTCTGATTTTACTCCACAATTAAGACCATTAGATGGAATAAAAATGAGAGACAAAGCTTTGGATGATGCCAGAAGAGCTGGAATTAGCACAACTTTGGTCTGCCCTGCTTCAGATTTACCCATAGCCGGTGTTTGTTCTATCTTAAAAACTAATGGGAATTCTGCAGACGTAGGTTTAATAGTAGAACAAGCTGGTATTCTTATGTCCTTTGGGGAGCTACCTAAAGAAACTTCCAACAGAATAAGCTCTAATTTTTCTACAAGAATGGGTATTGCTGCTTCCATAAGAGAAGTTCTCATGAAAGCTCAAGATTATGCTCTTGCAAAACAAAGTAAAAAAGCTACCAAAGATAGAGAAATTGATATGGAAGCTTTAATGCCTTTAATAAAAGGTGATGTCCCAATGAGAGCCTGTGCCCATAGAGCAGAAGATATCATGGCGGCAATAAGAATTGCTGAAGAATTTGAACTTAAACTAGTTATTGAATATGGAACTGAAGCACATTTAATAGCAGACATTCTTGCCGAAAAGAACATTCCAGTTGTTTTAGGCCCTTGTTTAATACCTAGAAAACGCTACGAACTAGACAATAAAACATTCGAAAGTGCTAAAATCCTAATGGATGCAGGTGTTAAAGTTGCATTGACCTGTGATTACCCTGGTCTTCCAATAGAAACCTTAAGAGTTGCTGCTGCAATGGCTATTCAATACGGATTAGATGAAAGAAGAGCTTTATCAGCAATAACTGTTAATCCTGCAGAAATACTCGGAATTGATCACCGAGTTGGTAAAATTAAAAAAGGTTATGATGGTGATTTGGCACTATTCTCAGGTCATCCTCTTGATATCCGATCCAGAATGGAAGCCTTGGTAATAGACGGAGATTTATTTGTTTATTCTGACGATATTAAAGTAGAAAATGGCTCATAATGAAAAGGCTCCTGTTGAAGGAGCTTTTTTTATGATGCTTCAGATTTAAAAGTCACTCTAATATTGAGTTTTTCATTTTCTATATTGACAGATTTACACCAGGTTGAGAATTTTATTTTTCTAATGAGTCGTCTAGATTCAGTTTTTATGATTTTTCTTAAGAATATTGAATCTTCAGTATTCTTTTTTATATCAATACTATATGAAGGAAAATTAAAGAAGTTTACTTTTTTCATGCAATATAACTAACATAAAAAAAGTATTCTTTCAATATTTTAGAAGGTTTATATGAGAAATATAGATATTAAAAATAAAATATTTGTTAATAGAACATTAAACATGAATACCATAAAGCTTATAGGCTTTGACATGGATTACACACTAGTAACTTATAATGTTCCTGCTTTTGAAGAAAAAACCTACTCTATTATAAAGAAAAAGCTTATAAATGATTATAATTATCCTGAAGAAATTAATGATTTTGTTCTTGATCAGGATTTCATTATAAGAGGTCTCGTAATTGATACAGAAACAGGAGATTTTCTAAAAGTAAACAGATATGGTTTCGTGAGAACCGCATCTCATGGGACTGCTTTTTTAACATATGAACAGCAGAAAGAAAAATATGGGGTTAAAAGTATAGATTTTACTGACAGCAGATATTCAATTGTTCATACAATGTTCTCTAAAGCCGAAGGATGCTTATTTGCACAATTAGTTGATTACTTTGATAAAAAGGAAAAATCACCCAATTACAAAAAAATATATGCAGCAGTAAAACGTTGTCTCAATAATGCCCATATGGAAACAGAACTTAAAGGTGATGTAGCACAATATCCTGAAAAGTATTTGCTTCCGGATAAACGAATCGTAGACGCTTTGCTTAAATTTAAAAAGTTTGGGAAAAAACTAGCTCTAATTACTAACTCAGATTATAACTATAGCAAAAAAGTCATGGAGTACTGCTTCGGCCAGTTTATTAAAATTCCTTGGCAAAAAGTATTTGATATAATTGTTGTTGCAGCCAATAAACCTACCTTTTTTACGCAAAACAATATGTTCTTAAAAGTTGATCCAGAAACGGGTTTATTATCAAATTACTATGGGCCATTAGAATGGAACGGTATTTATCAAGGTGGTAATGCAAATTATTTAGAAAAAACTTTTGGAATAGACCCATCTGAAATTTTGTATCTTGGCGATCATATTCTTGGTGATGTTGTTACATTAAAAGAAACAATTGGTTGGAGAACAGGCTTAGTAGTTCAGGAATTAGAAGAAGAAGTTCCAATTCTTGAAAAAGTCCAGGATATACATAAACAAATATCTAAAAAAATGGCAGAAAAAGAAAGATTGGAAGATATATCCCTGGATTATAGAGAAAAACTCTGGCTAAAGAAAGATGCTAAAGTGAACCGCCAGAAATTCGATGAAATCAAAGAAAAAATGATTAAATTAGATGATGAATTAAGAGAATTGATTTCTCTAAGTCAGCAGGGTTTTAACAAATACTGGGGAGAAGTCATGAGAGCTGGGAACGAAGTATCACGCTTCGCAGCCTTAGTAGAAAGATATGCTTGTATATATATGTCTGGAATTTCAAGTTTATACTATTATTCACCATATAAATATTTTCGCTCACAGAGACGACTATTGGCTCATGACCCAAAACAATAAATTGTACATAAAAAAAGCATCTTCTATATGAAGATGCTTTTTTTTATTCAGAAGCCTTATCAAGCGTTAACCGATTCTGAATAACAGTATTTGTTATCCAAGCATATGTAACAATTATAAATGAAAGAACAGAACATAATGCAACCCAAAAAGCACCATATTTAATATCAAAAGCATTTTTAAAAATTTCAAAAACTAATCTGTAAACACCATCAGAAGTTAATTCTTTTCCTAATTCGATAGCATAATTATCATAAAAAATAATTACTTCATGAAAAACGAAAAAGGAAGAAAACAAGCTAATAAAGAATGTTGCAAAATAATTCTTGGTCAATATGCAATAAAAACCAAATATAGCTGCAAGTCCAACATATTTACCCATTCCTAAGTTAAACCAGTTACCGGATTGTATTGGAATAAACTGCATAAAGACAGAAAAAACAATGATTAAATACAAACTTGCGACCAAAAGATTAGCTATTGTTAAAATTACAATATTGCTTTTATCAAAGGGTACCTGTTTTACAAAAGCATTATCTTTCTTATAATATTCATTATTATCATTCATGATATAATTAAGACTCCAAATATCTTCTTAAACAAGGATTACTCAGAGCTGGCGAAGGTGCACCATTAATGCCACCGTTTGCATAATCTATATCTAATATTAATTTTGGCGTTTTTATAGGACTAACTACTGAAAAATATTCAGTATCACCATTTTTGCTCAAAATAATATATCCATCTTTTGCTAATAATTGCATAATATTTTTTACAAAATCAACATCATAACCAGTAACTTCTGCAATTATGTCAGAATTATATTTAACTAGCCTATCAGAAGGACGTCCTGCATCAAAGTCTAATTCTAAAAGCTTTTTAAATATTGGCCAGGTTTCAGGACCATGTTTGTCATTAAGAAGTCTAGGTAAACCAGAATATTCCAACCATTTTGGACAAGCTGTGGACATTTTTTTCAAAGGATTAAGTGACTTCTTTGAAACTATCTTAGCTTTTTCATTTGAAGAAGAAAGAAGTGGTTCTAAATCAGAATATTTGACACGCCAATCGCTGCCAACCTTAAGACCAGCTAATTTACCTGATCTTAACCAACGACGTAAGACTTCAGTATTTATTTTCAATAAAGCAGATACTTCTTTAAGATTTAATAATTGTTCTTGTTCAAACATAATATAATCCTTTTATTTACTAATAAATAGCACAATCAGACAATATCTATCAAGCTAAATTTAATTTATATAATGTTTATATGATATAATACTAAAAAGGAATTAAAAATGAAAGACTACGAAAATATTGCAAATAATATTATTAAAAAAATTTATCCATATTTAATTACTGATTTAAAAAACTATTATAACCAAAGTTTGGACAATAAAATAATAGTTGAACTAGGAACAGGCCCTGGTCACATTCTAGAAGAATTACTAAAAGAGAAGTTTAAATATATATATGGAATAGATATTTCTTTGGAAATGCTTTTACGTGCAAAAATTAGAAATAATAATAACAAAAGATTGCAATTAATAAATGCAAATGTAGAAAATATACCCCTAAAAGAAAAATCAGTAGATCTAATTATAAGCAGAGGTTCAATATTTTTTTGGGAGAACCTTGATAAGGCTTTTAGAGAAATATACAGAGTTTTAAAAGAAGATGGATTTTTGCTAATAGGCGGTGGTTATGGTATTTCTACCCCTGATAATATTGTTGAAGAAATAATAAATAATTTTAAAAATAGTATTTCAAAAAATGTAAAACCCAAAATTGATATAGATAAAACTATTGAAATTATGGGGAAAATAGGCGGAAAAACAGAAGTAATTGCAAAACCCAAACATGGTTTCTGGATAACTTGGAAGAAGTAGGATTAGTTCAAAATTTTAAATAATAGTAAAGAAGCAAGGTTTAAACCTAGCTTTTTATACTATATAAAAATTAATTTTTAAAATAAGAAGAAAAAATAATTAATGTAAAAATTACTTATCCTTTAAGAATTTTTTTATGAATTCAACGTCACCATCAATGTAACCTTTTTTAATAAGGAATATCCCCATACCTAATATTGCAAGAATAAGTAAGGGAGTAACAGGAATTAATCCAAACAAAACCCAAGAAACTCCTCCATACATCCATTCATATAAAAAATAAAACCACCAACAATTAAAAATAGTGGCCCAGGAACAAATTTATAAAGGGAATCCTTCATAGAATCCATTTCAATACACATCATAATATAAGATAATAATATATAACACCAAAAACCATAAAACCACAACTAAGTTATTAAATAAAAAAAAATAATAATTAAATAATAAAAAAAGCATTAATACACTAAAATGGAAAAGCCCCGAACGTTTTACGTTCGGGGCTTTATAGACCTGGCGGCGACTGACTCTCCCACGGAGCTGCCCCCGCAGTACCATTAGCGT